>NCFD01000254.1 GCA_002281005.1 Acidocella sp. 35-58-6
AGTCGTTATTGCGCCGATTTCTGCTGGAAGCCGAATTGTCACCGCACTTCAAACTTGAAGATGATTCTGAGGCTGCCAGTCGCCTGCGGGAAGCCCGCGAGGTTGAGCTTTCAAACCCTCTACAACGTCCACATATCATAGCTTTAGCAGAAGAAACCAATGAGGTTGAATTTGCCGATCTAATCGCACAATTCGCCAGCGAAAATGAAATTCAGTTCCTGTTACAGCAGTTCACACCGGGCGCAATTGCCGAGATGCAGCGGGCGGCTTTGAATGCGTCTGATATAACACAGGAACAAATCCTCATCGAGGCCGTGACCCTGCAGCGAGAACTTCATCTGATACAGGCTTTTGGCCGGATCGTTGAGGCTGGCAACCCGAGTGGGGTTACCTGGGCGCAGGGATGCTTGAATTGGCTTGCCCAAGACCAGGAGACACGACGAGCCGAATGGGCGGAATGGATTTCGGCACATTTTACTCTCAAAGGAACTCGAAAGGTCCTGAGTAAGTTCTTCGGTAAAAATTTGGCAAGTGAGCGCGATAAATTATCTGCTGAAATTGACGCCGAACACTCTCGGATTGAGGCGATCGAGGAAGCTCGCCGCGCGGCCAGACTGGCTGCCTTTAATGCCCACTTACTCGGACTCGTCGGCCCAATTTTGCAGGTTGACCACACTAAAAAATCTGAACAGGCGATGTTGACCTATGCTGATTTGATCTCGATCACGTTAGAGTTGTTTAAAAAACCTGATGACGTGGCATGGATATTATACAAACTTGATGGTGGTATCGACCATTTACTCCTGGATGAAGTCCAAGATACCGCACCCGCTCAATGGCAAATTGCCAACGCCATTGCTGGTGAATTTTTTGCAGGCGAAGGAGCGCGAGGCTTTCACCGAAGTATTTTTGCTGTTGGCGATCCAAAGCAGTCGATTTTCTCATTTCAGGGTGCCGACCTCGAGAGTTTTCAAACCTACCGCAAAGCATTTCAGGACAAGGTGATTTCTGCTGGGCAGCAATGGTTGGATGGTCAATTATCGGTTTCATTTCGCTCAACAGCACCGATCTTGAAACTGGTCGATGCGGTATTTTCGCAAGGAGCCGCCTGTGAAGGTGTTTGTAAGCCAGGCAGTCTCCACCATGAAGTGAGCCGAATTGGCCAAGCAGGCAAGGTGGCACTTTGGCCGCTGAGCAAGCCTGCCATAGCAGAAGCGCTTGCACCCTGGGATATCCCCGACGATTATGCCTTGGCTGTGTCTGCAAAAACTGCGCTAGCCACTCAAATTGCGGCGTATATTAAAACATCACTTACATCAGGGATGCTACCAAGCCGTCATCGCAGCGTGACCGCTGGTGATTTTCTGATTTTGGTACGCAGGCGCGATGAGCTTGTCACCAGCATCACCCGCGCCTGCAAGGCAGCCGACATTCCCATCGCCGGCCTGGACCGCATGGTGCTAACCGAACAACAAGCGGTTAGCGATTTGTTGGCGTTATGTGATGCGCTGCTGCTGCCCCGCGATGATTTGGCGTTTGGGCAGTTTCTGGTCTCACCGTTGGGCGGGCTTTCGGATGAAAGCCTGATGGCCCTGGCACTAGGCCGCAAGAGCAACTTGGCAGCCGCATTATTTGCCCGCCGGCGTGAACGGCCCGACTGGGCGGCTGCCGACGGATTTTTCCAAACCTTGCTTCAACAGGTTGATTATATTTCTCCCTACGCTCTGCTTTCGCAGGCCCTGGGGCCGCTGGGCGGGCGAGCCAAGTTGCTACAAAGGCTAGGACAGGAAGCCGCTGAGCCGATTGATGAAATGCTGGCAGAAGCCATGGCCCACGCCCGCAATAATCCGGTTTCATTGCAGCACTTTGTTGTCTCACTTCGCCGATCCGGCGCTTCCATCAAGCGCGAGGCCGAAGCGGGCGGAAATATGGTGCGGATCATGACTGTCCATGGAGCAAAGGGCCTGCAGGCGCCTATCGTGATTTTGCCCGACACTACGACCATTCCAAAGCCACGCGAAACGTTATTCCACCTAGCCGTGCCGCAACAACATGTTTCCGTGCCCATCTTCTGCCCCCGGGCAGAGCTGCGCTCCGAGGCTGTCGCTACCGCGGCGAACGAAAATAAATCCCGCCAATTAGCGGAGTATAACCGGCTGCTCTATGTAGCGCTGACCCGCGCCGAGGATGAGTTGATTATTTGCGGCGCTGAAGGCCGCCAAACCCCGCCGGCCGACTGCTGGTATCATTTGGTCAGGTCGGGCTTTGCAGTGATCGGGGCAGAGGCCGACGCGGCCGGAATACAATCATACAAGGAGCCACAAACCGCGAAACCTGACCGTGCTGAACTGCGCGCGAGCAGCACCAACGCGCAAATGCCGCCCTGGGCCGGGGCGGTACCTGATTGGCAAGCAATACCGCCGAGCGCTGAGACAACCAGACCCGAGCCACTCGCGCCAAGCCGAAATACTGACGACCCTGTGAAACAGGCCATAACAGCCTCTCCCCTTGGCGATAACCTATTGGCGGCCCGTGAAGCCAGAACCGCTGCGTTGGCAAAAGGGCAGTTCGTTCATGCACTCCTGCAACATTTACCGGACATTGCAGTTTCCGAGCGACCAGACGCGGGGCGGAAATATCTCGCCCAGCCAGGCCTCGGGATTGTGGACATCCTCGGCTTCGGGAATGACGTTGTAATCACCCAGGATGACGAGCGGCTCCTCCAGAGCCAGCAGGCTCTTGGCATGGGCCTGCAACCGTCGCATCCAGGCCAGCTTGTAATCAAACTTCTCGGTGCCGATCGG
>NCFD01000255.1 GCA_002281005.1 Acidocella sp. 35-58-6
GCTCACCGTATCGCCAGCCGATGTCTCAAGCGGCTTGGTCGGCAGCGCTATAAGCAAGCTGCCGATCAGCAACACGTGAATCGCCAATGAAATGGTTGCGCTGCGGCGCATGCCCCTAGTCATGATGTGTAACGTCCGTCAGGCTATTTTCCAGGCGCGGCAGTGCCGGGCTGTTGCGCCAGCAAGGCCACTTTGGTGAAACCGCCTTGGGTGATGGTGGCCATCACCTGCAACATGTCGCCATAGGTGACTGACTGATCGCCGCGCACGAAAATTCGCCGGTCCTGATTATTCTGCGAAATTTGTTGCAGTGTGGCGACCAGATTACCCAGCTCCACCTGTGAATTTTGCAGGAAAATCTGGTTCTGCGCGTTCACGGTGATGGTGATCGGGGTGGAATCGGATTGCACGGGCGTCGCCGAGGCCTGCGGCAAATTCACATTCACGCCCGAGGTGATCATTGGCGCGGTGATCATGAACACGATCAGCAGCACCAGCATCACGTCCACCAACGGTGTCACATTGATTTCAGCCATCGGCTTATAGCGGCCGCGGCCTTTGCCGTTACCGCCGATCATGCCGCCGGCCATCTTAAGCCTTCTCCTCGGTCTGGCGCGACAGAATCGCGCTGAATTCGGAGCCGAAGCCCTCGAGACGCGAAGCAAAGCGGGCCAGGTCATTGCTGATTTTATTGAAGGCCAGCACGGCGGGAATCGCGGCCACCAGGCCGATGGCGGTGGCGAACAAGGCTTCGGCGATGCCGGGCGCGACCACGGCAAGGTCAGTATTGTGCATGGCGGCGATGGCCGAGAAGGAGTGCATGATGCCCCAAACGGTGCCGAACAGGCCGATGAACGGCGCGGTTGACCCAACCGATGCCAGGAAGATCATGTAGCGCTCCAGGCGGTCCATCTCGCGCATCAAAGTCACGTTCATGGCACGGTCGATGCGCTCACGCACGGCGGTGCGGCCGATATCTACGCCCGAAATTCGCACCGAACGGCGCCATTCGCTCATCGCGGCGCCAAACATGGCAGCCATCGGGTTGCTGGGGTCAGCACCCTCGCGCTCAAACAGATCATCGAGGCTGCCGCCGGACCAGAACTGGTCCTCGAACTGGTTAGCCTCCTTATTGACCCGCTTCAGGGTGATGGTTTTTTCGATGATGATCGCCCACACCCAGACACTGGCCAGGAGCAAAATGAGCATCACCAGCTTCACCACGATGTCGGCTTCCAGGAACAAGCCCCAGAGCGACAAATTGGTTGAAGGCGCAGCCAGCGCTGCCGTGTTAACCGCCTGATCCACTAAAAAACCCTTTCCTCAAACTTCACTCAAGCCCGCCCGAATGCCAGCCGCCCACGCCGCCGGTAACCGCGCGGCCCGGCCATTATCACGGCTGACGCAGCCAAGCGACACCTCAAGCACGCCCAGAGAGTCGCTGTCTCGCCAAAATTCCTGACGAAGTTGTAAGGAAGCGCCGCTTACTGTGAGAATATGTGTCTTCACCGCAATTAGGTCATCCAGCCGTGCGGGGCGGTGATAGACGAGATTGATGCGGTGCACCACAAACATCCGGCCATGCTCGGCGATCATCCCGGCATGGGGCACGCCCAGCGCACGCATAGCTTCGGTGCGGGCGCGTTCGGCAAAGCGCAGGTAATTGGCGTAGTACACGATGCCGCCGGCGTCGGTGTCCTCGATATAGATGCGCAGGTTGAAAATATGCGGGGCGCTCAAAAATCATCACCCAATAGATCTGCCTGAGGCGGGCTTTTTTGTGGCGGTTTCAGGCCGAGATGACGCCAGCCGGGGTCTCCAAGCATGCGGCCACGGCTGGTGCGGACCAAAAACCCCTCCTGGATTAAATAGGGTTCAACCACGTCTTCCAGCGTATCACGCGCTTCGGCCAAGGCGGCGGCCAGGGTTTCCACCCCGACCGGGCCGCCGCCATGGTGTTCGGCGAGGCGCTTCAAATAGCGTCGGTCCATGGCGTCCAGGCCGAGATGATCCACATCGAGCCGGGTGAGTGCGGCGTCAGCCTCCTTGGCGCCGATGATGTCGGTGCCCGCGACGGCGGCAAAGTCGCGGATGCGGCGGGTTAAGCGGCCGGCGATGCGGGGGGTGCCGCGGGCGCGGCGGGCGATTTCGGTGGCGCCAGCGTCAGTGAGGTTCATCGCCAATTTACCGGCCAGACGGGCGACGATTTTGGTAAGTTCAGCGGTGGTATAAAACACCAGCCGCAGCGGAATACCGAAACGGTCACGCAGCGGCGTGGCGAGCAGGCCAGAGCGCGTGGTGGCGCCGACCAAGGTGAAAGGCGGCAAATCGATCCGCACGGTACGCGCACCGGGGCCTTCGCCGATGATGAGATCGAGCTGGAAATCTTCCATCGCCGGATAGAGAATTTCCTCGATGGCCGGTTGCAGCCGGTGGATCTCGTCGATGAACAGCACATCCTTGGGGTTAAGGTTAGTAAGGATGGCGGCGAGATCACCAGATTTTTGAATGACTGGGCCAGAGGTGGCGCGGAACCCCACGCCCATTTCACGCGCGACAATTTGCGCCAGCGTGGTTTTACCCAAACCCGGCGGGCCGTGCAGCAGCACATGGTCGAGCGCCTCATTGCGGGATTTCGCGGCGGCGACGAAGATTTTGAGGTTCTCGCGGCTGGCCTGCTGGCCGGTGAAATCATCGAGCGATTCCGGGCGCAGCGAGGCTTCGGCGTTGTCGTCCCACGATTTTTCGCCAGAGACGATGCGGTCTTCCTCGCCGCTCATTTGGCCAGCGCCTTCAAGCC
>NCFD01000256.1 GCA_002281005.1 Acidocella sp. 35-58-6
GGTGGAGGCGGCATCATCCTGCGGCATCGGGGTCGGCGGGTAGGCAAGGGCCTGCAAAATCAGCCGCCCGCCGATTTCGGCCAGCCGGTCGTGCAAATCCGCCGCGGTGTCGTGCGGGCCAATCGGCGTGGCTTCGCGCAGCAGCATCGCCCCGGTATCCAGCCCGGCATCCATCTGCATGATGGTGATACCGGTTTGCGTGTCGCCCGCCAGAATCGCGGCCTGGATGGGGGCGGCACCGCGCCAGCGCGGCAGCAGGCTGGCATGGATGTTCAAGCAACCCAGCCGGGGGGCGCTGAGAATCACCTCCGGTAAAATCAGCCCGTAGGCTGCCACCACCGCCACATCCAGTTTCAGCGTGGCAAAAAATTCAGCTTCCTCAACATTGCCCCGCAACCGCTTGGGCGTGCGAACTTCCAACCCCAACGCCAAAGCCGCCGCATGAACCGGGCAGGGGGTCTCGCGCTGGCCGCGCCCGGCGGGCTTGGGGGCCTGGGCATACACCACCGCCACCTCATGCCCGGCATCCACTAAGGCTTGCAGCGCCGGCACCGCAAAATCCGGCGAACCCATGAAAGCGAGGCGCATACTAACGGCCCTTCCGCTCTTTCTGTTCCTTGGCGAGCTTGCGCAGCAGCATGTTGCGTTTCAGCGAGGAGAGATAATCCACAAACAGCACGCCGTTTAAGTGATCAATCTCATGCTGCAAACAGGCCGCCAGCAAGCCGTCGCCCTCGATCTCATGCTTATGGCCTTCCTCATCCTGGTAGCGTACGCGCACCCAGGCCGGGCGGGTCACATCGGCATATTGGTCCGGTAATGAGAGGCAGCCTTCCTCGCGGGTGGCTTTATCCTCGCTTTTGGCGATCACTTCGGGGTTGATCAGCGCTATGGGGTTCGCCACCTTCTCAGGTGCCAGGTCAATCACCACCAGCCGCAGCAGAGCCCCCACCTGCGGGGCGGCAAGGCCGATGCCGGGGGCTTTATACATGGTGGCAAACATCTGTGGGATCAGGGTTTTCACCCGTTTCATGTCGTCAGGCATCACCGCCCGGCAGACTTTGCGCAGCAGCGGGTCGGGCACGATCAGGATGGGGAGGAGCAATTTTTGTTCAGACATCCCTTCACTTTACTGCCCTCGCCGCCCCCCGGCAACGCGCCCCCTTGCAAGACGCGCAGATTATGACAACATAACTGAAGCGGATGCCGCTTTTGGGTCCGCATGACTGCTTCGCTCAACCAGGGGGAGCCACTATGAATACACGTGTCTTTACGTCGCCTTTGTTTCTCGGCTTCGACCATCTTGAACAAATGATCGAGCGCGCTGCCAAAAACTCGTCGGACGGCTATCCGCCTTACAACATCGAGCAACTCAGCCCGATCTCGCTGCGCATTACTCTGGCGGTGGCCGGTTTCACCATGGATGATCTGCAAATCACCCTGGAGGACAATCAGCTGGTTATCCGTGGTCGCCAAACCGATGACGGCAATGGCCGGGTGTTTTTGCACCGGGGCATCGCGGCCCGGCAGTTCCAGCGCGCGTTCGTGATCGCCGAGGGGATTGAAGTGAAGGGCGCTTGGCTCGACAATGGATTATTACATGTCGATTTAGTGCGGCCTGTGCCACAACCCGTCGTGAAGACCATCCCGATCTCGAAAGGCCAAGCCAAAGCGCCCGTTGGTGCCAACCGCATGGTCGATGGCGGAACTTCAACCGACTACTAACGCTTCCGGTGCGACCCGAATTTCGACACAAAGAAATTTAACAAACATCTTGGCGCGGAAAGGATTTTTTATCGTGAACATAAAAACCCATGACGGTACCGCCAACATCATTCCCGGTACCGTGTTTGATATCCACCACATCTCAGTTGCCGAGCTGGCAACATTGGGTATGGAGGAAATTGCCTTCGTGAAACCTGTGATGACCGAGAAAGGCCCGGCCTATGCCATTCACGCTGCGGATGGCACACCGATGGCCATCGCCTCGGATGCCATGCTGGCGCAGGCGGCGATCATTCAGCACGACATGATGCCTTCTCTGGTGCATTAGCCTTATTTCGCGCTAGCCTGGGGAAAAACCCCAGGAGCGCGAGATGAGCAGCCAATTAACCTTCTACACCAACCCAATGTCCCGCGGACGCATGGTCCGGTGGATGTTGGAGGAAGTGGGCCAGCCTTACGAGACCAAGGTGCTGGATTACGGCACTAGCATGAAGGCGCCGGAGTATCTGGCCATCAACCCGATGGGCAAAGTGCCGGCGATTCGCCATGGCGATGTGGTGGTCACCGAGGTGGCGGCCATATGTGCATATCTGGCTGACGCCTTCCCCGAAGCCGGGCTGGCTCCAGCCCCTGGGAGCGCGGCGCGTGGCGCGTATTACCGCTGGCTGTTTTTTGGCGCGGGGCCGATTGAAGCGGCAATTACCAACAAGGCCTGCGGGTTTGAACTGCCGCCGGGGAAATCCGGCATGGCGGGGTACGGCAGTTTCGAGGCGGTGATGGAGACGCTGGCGAAGGCGGTATCCGCCAATGAGTATTTAGCCGGCGATAAATTCTCGGCGGCGGACCTCTACATCGCCTCGCAAATTGGCTTTGGCTTGCGCTTCGGCAGCATCACCCCCCGTCCGGAATTCGCCGCCTACTGGGACCGCATAAAAACCCGCCCCGCCAACGTGCGGGCAGCGGGAATGGATGATGTTTTATTGAAACAAAAGTGAAGTCGACTTTTGCGGTTTATTTGGGGGATTTTGAATAAACGGGGATGATTATAGATGCGCATCGAACAAGT
>NCFD01000257.1 GCA_002281005.1 Acidocella sp. 35-58-6
AGATTGCCGCCGCCAAGTTGATTGTGGAAACCAAAAAGCGGCCAAATTTTGCTGGGTTCGTCGATGAAACCCCGGCGCGTGACCAGATGAAGAGCGGGCTGATTGCGGTTTCCACCGCTTATAATGGTGATATCGCTTCATGTTACGCTGATGGTTCCTGCAAGAATTTGAAGTTCTTCCTGCCCAAGGAAGGTACCGAGATTTGGGTGGATACGATGGCGATTCCAGCTCATGCGCCGCACCCCGATTTAGCGTTGCAGTTTATCAATTTTATTCTGAACGCGCATGTTGGGGCGGACTTGTCGAACTTCAACCAATATGCAAGCCCGAACCAGGCAAGCCAGCAGTATTTGACAGGCATTTTGAATACTGAGCTGATTACGCCGACCGACGAGGATAATAAACGCCTGCAGTTTTTGAAGCCATTGCAGGGTGCGCAGTATAAGTTGTTTAACCAGATCTGGACGAGCGTGCTCCAGTAAAGCCGGCGGAGGGTGCGGGGCTATGCCTCCACCCTCTTTTATTTCGAGGGTATTATGAGTCAGATTGATCTGCATGAATGGTTCGATGAACATCGGATCACCGAAGTTGAATGTATGGTGCCGGATATTACCGGCATCCCACGCGGCAAAATTATGCCTGCCCAGAAATTTTTTCAAGGCGGTGCGCCGCGCTTGCCGGAGGCGATTTTTATTCAATCCGTCACCGGCGAATATCCAGAAGATCCGGAAGATACGCTGACCGACCCAGCGATTATTGATATTAAGTTGATCCCGGATGCTGACACCGTGCGGCTGGTGCCGTGGGCGCATGAGCCGACCGCGCAGATTATTCACGATTGCCAATACGCGAACGGCACGCCCGTGCCGATGGCGCCTCGGCAAGTGCTGCAAAAGGTTCTGAAGCTTTACGAGGACAAAGGCTGGAAGCCGGTGTTGGCACCGGAGCTGGAATTTTATCTGGTGGGGCGCAACACCGACCCCGATTATCCGCTGGTGCCGCCGGTGGGGCGTTCCGGCCGGCAGGAGACCGGGCGGCAATCATACTCGATCGATGCGGTGAATGAGTTCGACCCGCTGTTCGAGGAAATGTATGATTTTTGCGATTTGCAAAATCTTGACCTCGATACGCTGATCCATGAGGAGGGGGCGGCGCAGGTGGAAATTAACTTCCTGCATGGCGACCCGCTGAATCTTGCCGACCAGGTGTTTTTGTTCAAACGCACGGTGCGCGAAGTGGCGTTGCGGCATAATATTTATGCGACCTTCATGAGCAAGCCGATGGGCACTGAACCGGGCTCAGCGATGCATGTGCATCAGAGCGTGGTGGACCCGGTGACCGGGCGTAACTTATTTGCCGGCGACGACGGTAAGGCCAGCCCGCTGTTCCTGTCCTACATTGCGGGCCTGCAAAAATATATTCCTGCGGCTATGCCGATTTATGCGCCGAACGTGAATTCCTACCGCCGACTAACGCGTTTTTCCAACGCGCCGATTAATCTGCAATGGGGCTATGATAACCGCACCTGCGGCTTGCGGGTGCCGTTTGGCGAGCCTTCGGCGATGCGGGTGGAAAACCGTGTGCCGGGGGCGGATGCTAACCCCTATCTCGCGTTCGCGGCCACGCTGGCCTGCGGGTATCTGGGCATGGTGGAAGGCTTGCAGGCCACACCAGCACAAATTGGTTCAGCCTATTCCGGTGAATACACTCTGCCGCGCGAACTCTCGCATGCGCTCGATACCATGGATGCCTCAACGCAGATGCGCGAGGTGCTGGGCGATAAATTGGTGGATGTTCTGGTGGCGGTGAAGCGGCTGGAATATGAGACTTATTTGCGGGTGATCAGCTCGTGGGAGCGGGAGCATTTGTTGCTCAACGTCTGACCATGGCTCTGGGAAATTACTATGAGGCGACGCGGCGGGTTGCGCTGAACACGCAACCGCTGGCGAGCGATTTGAACGTTGATGTTGCCATTATTGGAGGCGGCATCACGGGAATTTCGGCAGCTTTGCATCTGGCCGAGCGTGGCTACCGCGTGGCGGTGCTGGAGGCTGAGCATATTGGCTGGGGGGCATCAGGGCGTAATGGCGGGCAGGTGCTGCCGGGGTTTGGTGCGTCTCAGATGAAAATCAAACAACTCGTTGGCGCGGCGCAAGCCAAGCGGTTGTGGGAACTATCGATGGAGGCGGTGGGTTTGTTGCACGCGCAGGTGCAGCGCTTTGGCATTCCGTGCGACCCGGAGCTGGGATATCTCCACGCCGCCGTGAAGCCACGCCATGTGCGCGAATTGCAGGAAGCGCAAGCCGAGTTAGCGGATTTAGGCGCACCGGTGGGGCAGGTTTTGCAAGGTGATGATTTACGGGCACGTCTGGCCAGCCCGAAATATCTGGCAGCGTTGGAGGATAACATCTCCGGCCATATTCATCCGCTGAATTACACGCTGGGGCTGGCCAAGGCCGCGCAGGATGCCGGCGCAATGCTGTTCAGCCAAACCAAAGTGATGAAGGTCACGCCAGGCAAAACCATCAGTATTGAAACCCCGCGGCACACCGTTAAAGCGGCGTTTTTATTGGCCTCTGGGGGGGCTTATTTGGGTGATCTGATGGCGCCGATTGCCGGGTATATCATGCCGGTGGGCACCTATATCATCGCGACCGAGCCCAGGGTGGATGTGGCGAGTATGATCCCGCGAAATGAGGCGGTAGCGGATTTGAATTTTGTTTTGGATTATTTCCGCCGCTCGGCTGATGATAGGCTGTTATTTGGTGGCCGGGTTTCC
>NCFD01000258.1 GCA_002281005.1 Acidocella sp. 35-58-6
GACTGCCCAACGCCTACCGCCTGGGCTGCGCCTTTGCCGCCCAGGAGATGGAGTTAGTCCCCACCGGGCCGGATGACGTGAAACTGCACGCCATCGCAACCGAGTTGGGAGTCAGAGTGTTTTAAGCGGCCCGCTGCGCCGGACGGCGCTGGTTGTTCTGCGGAGTGCCGCCCGACTTCGCGCCATACTGTACGCGCTTGGGCTTGCGCACGATCAAATCCGGATGCGGGGCTGGCTTTTTGGTAGCCGCCGCATGCGCAGGACGAACCCCGCTGGCCACGGTCAGCTTCACATTGGTCAGCTTCTCAATCGAGTTCAAATACGCCAACTCGGTCGAATCACACAGCGCCACCGCGATACCCTTGGCGCCGTTCCGCGCGGTCCGGCCAATCCGGTGCACATAGCTCTCCGGCTCGTTCGGCAATTCGTAATTGAAAACATGGCTGACACCGGCAACATCAATGCCACGGGCGGCAAGGTCAGTTGCCACCAGCACCCGCACCGAGCCTTCCTTGAAACTATCAAGGGCACGCTGGCGGGCATTCTGGCCCAAATTGCCGTGCATGGCGGTGGCCGAGATTTTTTCCTGATTCAACTGCAACGCCACGCGGTCAGCACCACGCTTGGTGCGCGTGAACACAATGGCGCGTGTCACCGCGGTTTCGCGCAACAAGCTGGCCAGCAAATGGCGCTTGCCGGAGGCATCGACAAAATGCACCGTTTGTTCAACCAGAACCGGCGTCGCGATCGTGGATTCAATCCGCACCCGCACCGGCTCGCGCAGCAGGCCTTCCGCCAAACCAGCAATTTCCTTCGGCATGGTGGCCGAGAACAGGGCCGACTGCCGGCGGCTTGGCAATGCTGCCACCACTTTGCGGATATCAGGCATGAAGCCCAAATCCAGCATCCGGTCAGCTTCATCGAGCACAAAAAACTGGCACTGGTCGATCAGCAAATGCCGGGTGCTCATCAGGTCGCAAATCCGCCCCGGCGTGCCGACAACAATGTCAGCCCCGCGGGACATTTTATTCACCTGCCCGGTCCGGCCCACGCCGCCGACCACCAGCACGGTGTTCAGCCCAAGCCCGGTGCCAAATTTACGGAATTCCTGCTCAATCTGCACCGCCAGCTCACGGGTGGGCGAGAGGATCAAGGCCCGAGCCGCATGACGGCGCGGGCGCATCGGTGAGGTGGCCATCGCCTGCAAAATCGGCAGCGCGAAAGCAGCAGTTTTGCCGGTGCCGGTCTGGGCGATGCCCAAAACATCCTTGCCAGCCAGCCCAGCCGGCAGAGCGCCAGCCTGGATCGGGGTAGGAATATTAAAGCCGCTATTCTTCAGCGCCTGCAAAATCGGCGGGGCAAAACCAAAGGATTCAAAAGTAATTGTCGTCATAAAACATAGCTCTCCGGCGCTGCAACCTTATGGTTTGCAACGATAATGTCCGGTTTCCACGCGCGATTTTGGAGTGGACGGGTAAAAAAATGCCCGGGAGGGCGTCCCCGCCCCAATAGACAATTCGGATGCCAAGGCCGGAATGAACCGGTCGCGCATTCGCATCCAATGCGGCCTTCTACGCATGGTGCAGCGCAAAACGCAAGAAAAACCAGCGGGTAGCAGCCCTGCGAAGGCTAAAAACACCAAAAGAAAAACGCGTCAGACGGCCACCATAACGAATTAACCCTGTTTCCAGGGGAGGCCCTCGTGTTTCCAACCGCCTACCATGCCACGGTGATTGCGGGCATCCGGCGGGCCTTCAAACCCGTCTTTGATGTTGTACACGTGCTTATAGCCCGCTGCCTTCGCCGCCTGCGCCGCCGCCATGCTGCGGGCGCCGCTGCGGCAAAGGAAATAAATATGATGGTCATGCCCCAAGTTGGCCTGCCCCAACGCCTCCATGAATTTCGGGTTCGGCTGCATGGTGGGGTAAACCTGCCACTGAATGAGCACCGGCTGCTTGCCGGTCTGGCTCAAATCCGGCACGCCCACAAAGCTCCACTCGGCATTGGTGCGAACATCGCACAATGCGGCATCCGGGTTGCTCATCAGCGCTTCCCACACCTGTCGCGGCGTCAAATCTTCGATCATACTGCAACTCTCCCGGGCGGTCGTATTGGCCTTGGTTGGGGGGAGCATAGCGAGGAGTTTTGACGATGGAAACAGGCAACATGATCGCAAACGGGCTATTGGGCGCGATCGGCAACACCCCGCTCATCAAACTGCAACGCGCCTCCGCCGCCACCGGCTGTCATATTCTCGGCAAAGCCGAATTCATGAACCCCGGCGGCTCGGTAAAAGACCGCGCTGGGCTTGCGATTATTGAAGCTGCCGAGCGCGACGGCACGCTCAAACCCGGTGGCACCATCGTGGAAGGCACGGCTGGGAACACTGGCATCGGCATCACGCTGGTCGCCAATGCGCGAGGTTATAAATCTGTCATTGTCATGCCAGAGACACAAAGCCGGGAGAAAATCGAATTCCTGCGCATGATCGGTGCCGACCTCCGGCTGGTTCCGGCGAAGCCCTATAAGGATCCCGGCAATTATGTGCATGTCTCAGAGCGCCTGGCCGCTGAGTTGGGGGGCGTATGGGCCCAGCAGTTCGACAACATCGCCAACCGTGAAGGCCACCGCCTGACCACCGGTGCTGAAATCTGGGCGCAAACTGGGGGCAAAGTTGATGCTTTTACCTGTTCCTGCGGTACCGGCGGCACGCTGGCCGGAGTCGGCATGGCGCTCAAAGCCCATAATCCGGCGGTGAAAATCATCCC
>NCFD01000259.1 GCA_002281005.1 Acidocella sp. 35-58-6
GCCGCTGGTGCCGAGCCGGAAGTTGCCAGCACAGTGCGCGAAATCATCGCCCGCGTGCAGCGCGATGGCGACGCTGCCGTGGTGGACTACACCAATAAATTCGACCGGGTGGCGCTGGGTATCAGCGACATCCGGGTGACCGCCGAGGACATCGCGCAAGCCACCGCCGCGACCTCCCCAGAACTGCGGACAGCTTTGGCACTGGCCGCCCACCGTATCGAGGCATTTCACCGCGCCCAGATGCCACAAAATATCATACATACCGATAGCACTGGCGCCACCCTTGGCCTGCGCTGGGGACCGCTGGATGCTGTGGGGATTTATGTGCCCGGCGGTAAGGCCTCCTACCCATCTTCGGTGTTGATGAACGCCATTCCCGCCAAAGTGGCTGGGGTGTCCCGCATCGCCATGTGCGTGCCCGCCCCGGATGGCGTGCTCAACCCGTTGGTGCTGGCGGCCGCACAACTGGCCGGTGTGACCGAAATTTACCGAATCGGCGGGGCGCAGGCGGTGGCAGCTTTGGCCTATGGCACCGCGTTGATCCAACCGGTGGACCGCATTGTCGGGCCCGGGAACGCCTATGTGGCTGAGGCTAAGCGGCAAGTCTTTGGCCGGGTGGGAATTGATTCGATCGCCGGGCCTTCCGAAGTCCTGATCATCGCCGATGCCGATAACGATGCCGCCCATATCGCGCTGGATTTACTGGCCCAGGCCGAGCACGATGAAGGCGCACAATCCATCTTGATCACCAACGATGCTGGTTTGGCTGCCGCGGTCGCCGCCGCCGTAGACGCCACCCTTGAGACCCTGCCGCGGGCTGCCATTGCTGGTGCCAGCTGGCACGGCAACGGTGCCATTATTCTGGTGAATGCGTGGGATGAAGCTGTGCATCTGGCCAACCGCATTGCGCCTGAGCATTTGCAACTATTGCTGGCCGACCCTGCGCCGCTATTCGAGAAAATCCGCCACGCCGGGGCCATTTTCATCGGCAAAAACTGCCCGGAAGCCATCGGCGATTACGTGGCCGGGCCCAACCATGTATTGCCCACCTCCGGCACCGCTCGCTTCGCTTCGGGGCTTTCAGTGTATGACTTCCTCAAACGCACCACGTTTGTCTCCCTCACGGATTCCGCCCTGGCGGAAATTGGCCCCGCGGCAGTGGCACTGGCCAATGCCGAAGGGCTGAGCGCCCATGCGCAATCAGTGCAGGTCAGGTTACCTAAAACTTGACCAGACTATAAACTCGGCCCACATCGCAGCCTACCGCAACAAGTTATGAGGTTTTTTGTTTGTCTAAGGAAGATATGATCGAATTCAGTGGCATGGTCACTGAGCTCCTGCCAAACGCGATGTTTCGCGTAAAACTCGACAATGAACATGTTATTTTGGCCCATACCAGCGGCAAAATGCGCAAAAACCGCATCCGCGTGCTGGCTGGGGACCGGGTAAATGTCGAGATGACCCCTTACGACCTCACCAAGGGTCGGATCACATTCCGCTTCAAATAAACCGACTGGTCCTGGCATCGGCCAGCCCGCGCCGCCTGCAGTTGCTGGCGCAGATCGGCCTGGAGCCGGACGAGGTTTTTGCCCCTAACATTGATGAGTCGCCCACCCCGCAGGAATCCCCGCGGGTGTATGCGCAGCGAATGGCCACCACCAAACTGGTCGCCTGCCCGCACACTGCCTATGTCATTTCCGCCGATACCGTGGTGGCCGCCGGGGCGCGGATTTTGCCCAAAACTGAACATTTGCACGACGCCGAGACCTGCCTGCGCCTGCTATCGGGCCGCCGCCACCGGGTTTATACCGCCGTGGCGGTGCGCGCCCCTAATGGCAAGGTGGCAGCGCGGGTGGTGATGTCGGTGGTTGGGTTTTCCCGGTTGGAGGCAGCGCAGGTCCAGGCGTATCTGGCCAGCGGCGAATGGCAGGGCAAAGCCGGCGGATACGCGATCCAAGGCAGGGCAGCGGCCTTCATTGATTTCATCTCCGGCTCCTATTCCGCAATCGTGGGATTACCGCTGCATGAAACCATGCTGCTGCTGCGCGGGCTGGGGTACCGGCCTTGACGAAAGTGGCGGTTTCGGTACGCGGCGATACCGCCCGGATCGCGCTGCTGGATGGCGATGAACTGACCGAATATATGCTGTGGCGCGTGGAACAACCTGATGGTGTGGGGGATATTTATACCGGCAGGATCACCGCCAAACTGCCTGCAATGGCTGGCAGCTTTGTTGATTTAGGCGATGAGACGGGATTTTTACCCGACAGCGCCGGAGCGCCCAGCCTGACCGAAGGTGACTATATCAGCGTGCAGGTGACGCGGGCGGCGCAAGGCGGCAAAGGCCCGCGCCTGGCGGTCCTGGCCGAGCCACCGGCTGACCGGCCAGGGTTGCGGCGGCGCGGGCCAGGGCCGCTGCCCGAACTTATGCAACGCTTTCCAAAAGCTCAGATTTTTATTGACGATTATGCCTTGATCGCGCGTTTGCGCCCGATGCTCGGGACCCGGATGACTTATAAGGCGGACGCCTTCGATGCGGTGCTGGAAGACGAAGTGGCCGGACTGGCCGAACCCACCGCCGCCCTGGGGCAAGGCGCTAAAATGCACATTGCGGCCACCCCGGCACTGACCGCCATTGATATTGATGCCGGCGCTGCCAGCGGCGATGGCAACGCCAAGCCACAGGCCCAACTGGCTTTGAACATCGCACTAATCCCTGCAATCGTGCGACAGATTATATTGCGTAATTT
>NCFD01000260.1 GCA_002281005.1 Acidocella sp. 35-58-6
CCGTACCTGTGCGGCCCCAACGCCCAGACCTGCCTCGGCCGAGGGACGGCCGGTGCTAAGCTTCAAGCCATCGAACATGCCGCGCTTCGGCGTTGGCCGTGCCGTTGCTTCCCGGTCCCGCGTCGAACGTTCCGGCACCTGCCGCTCGCGCATCGCCGCCGGAATCACAATCTCGCTCTCGATACCAAGCCCCCGGCGCTGGGCATAACCGGCCCGGTCATAATCCAGCGTCGTCTCCTTGGCCTGGGACCGCGACAGCCGCGCCGTCAGCGCGCCCATGTCGCTGAATTCGGACCTATCGGCATACAGCGCCACCCCGTCGCGGTGCCGGGTCATCGCCACATAGGTCATGTGCCGGTCCATCGAGCCCGACGCCAGCACATAGGCCCGGTCCACGGTCGCGCCCTGGCTCTTATGGATAGTGGTGACGTAGCCATGATCCACCGCCGCGTAATCCGCCATCGAGACCGAGACCGCCCGCCCCAGACCAGGCCCCTGAGCGGTATCCAGCCGGATCGATAAATGCCCCTCGGTGGCTTGCGCCACCGTGCCCAGCATGCCGTTCTTCACACCCAGCTCCCGGTTATTCTCGCGGAACAGCACCCGGTCGCCAGTGGCAAACGCTCGCGCGCCCTCGGTGGTCTGGTAGACCAGCTCGCCGGTCAGCTCGCCTTGCGCCTGCCGGGCATCGCGGATGGCGTCATTCAGCGCCGCGACATCGGCCCGCCGGTGCGCCAGCACCAGCCGCGAGCCCTCCGGCCGCGTTTCCATGTCGGCCATCACGTCCCGCACGATGGCGCTGCGCGCACTGGCCCCATCCTCGGCAAAATTGATCGCGCCGCGCTCGGCATAGGCCGCCAGACCCTCCTCGGTCCGGTGCCGGCCAAAATCCACCGACGCCGCCCGCTGCCATTCCTCGCGCTGCCGCCGAATCCCCTCCAGCTCCACTATACCAACCCGCTCGGCCACGGCGCGGAACGCCGCCCCCGCCCCGATGGGCTGCAACTGCTCAGGGTCGCCCACCAGCACGATCTTGGCCCCGGCCAGGTCCGCCTCGGTGATGAACCGGGAAAGTTGCTTCGATCCCACCATCCCGGCCTCATCGATCACGAACACATCACGCGGCCCGAGCTTATCAAAACCGCGTTCCCAACCCCGTTCCCATGACGCCAGGGTGCGGGAAGCAATGCCGGAAGACTCCTCCAGCCCCTCGGCCGCCTTGCCCGCCAGCGCCGCACCATGCACGCGATACCCCTGCGCCTCCCACGCCTCCCGCGCCGCCGCCAGCATCGTGCTCTTGCCCGCACCGGCCAGCCCCACCACCGCCGCGATGCGCTCCGGCCCCGTCACCGCCGCGATCGCCGCCACCTGCTCCACCGCCAGCCCCGCACCACCGGCCAGGCGGATCGCCGCATCCTGCCGCGCCACCGACGCCGCGACATGCCGCCCCGCCACCCCATAATCCCGGCGTTCGGCCATGCGGTCGGCGCTCACCGCCATGTCCCGCTCAATCGCCACCATCTCCCGCGTCGAATAGCGCGCGGATTCCACGACGCGGCCCGAATCGTCGCGCTGTTCGGCCTGCAACTCCACCAGCGCCGGTGATGCCATCACCTGCGCCAGCGCATTCTGAAATTCTTCCGCCTCGCCGATATAGCGGTGCAGCGCCCGTGCCACGTCCTGGCGGTCGAACACGCTCTTCTCACCCGTAAGGATGGTCAGCACCTGGTCCGGCTTCTCGCGGATCAGCGCCGCATTGCGCTGGGCCGCATCCTCGTCGAGCCGTACCCGCGACACCGGCTTGCCGCGCCGCTCCATTTGCGTCGCATGCACACCCATATGCTGCGTCGGCTCAATCTCCAGCCCGCGCTCCACATGGCTCCGATGATCAACCCGCGCGTCCAGCCCGGCCCGCGCCAGATGCGTGTTGCTCATCTGCTCCCAACCAATCCGCAGATCCCGCAACTGCTCATGCGTCGTCGGCAAGCCAAGCGCCACCAGCCTGCCGTTCTCCAGCTCCAGCTCGGATTTGCCGCCCAAACTTTCCGGCTTAATTTTTCGTGTCGTCAGCAGAATATGCGCGTGGTGATTCCGCACATCGGTATGACCATGCGGGCTGTGGATCGCAAAATCCACCGCCACCCCATACCGCTCGGCCAGGCTCTGCGCGAACTCGCGCGTCAATTCTACCCGTCGCTCCGGCGACAATTCCACCGGCAACGCCACCTCAATCTCACGGGCAACCCGCGCATCCTTGCGTTTCTCTGATGCCTCCGCCGCATTCCACAAACTCGAACGCTCCCGCGCCCAGCCGGTGGTTGGACCCAGCACCACGCTACCGTCATCCGCGATTGTATCGCCCGGAAGTACGATCTCGGCATGTTCAACCCCGGATCGCCGGGTAAAATCATGCACCAACCCATCACGCTCGTTGGTCAGCCTCTCGGCGGCGCGATACGCCGCAGCCGCCACGGCACTTCGCCCGGACGCCCGTGAGATCGGCTTCATGCTTAAATGGTAGATCGCCATGCGTGATGCGCTTCTGTCCTATCCTTACTTCGATATAAGCTACGCTGATTTGCGCAGCAACTCGTAAGTGCGCCCTTCAGTATATTTCGCTTTGCTCAAGATCACTGCGGTAGGTCTGTCGTACATAAGTGACTTTCTACACTGATACAGCCAAAATATGGTGCTTTAGGAGAGTCTGAGTATAAGGAGTTTGCAAACGATGCGCGCTATGTGCAAGA
>NCFD01000261.1:0-2730 GCA_002281005.1 Acidocella sp. 35-58-6
ATAAGCAGGGTAGTGCTGTCTATCAGGCTGTCGGCGCAACCCGCATTGCAGAGGTTCCACCGTATCCTTCCACCCATAATTTAGGGACCAATCGAATGAGTGAAAATGCCCGTGATGGTGTCGTCAATAAATACGGTCAGACTCACGATATCAAAAATCTATTCATCTCGGATGGCTCGCAATTTACCACGGGTGCCGGAGTGAACCCGACGCTTACGATTGTTGCGTTGGCCGTTCGGCAAGGAGATAATATTGCCGGCATGATGTCGCGGGGGGAAATCTAGGCGGGATCACCGATCCTGGCGTCGCCGGGCTAGCCCGACATTTTCGATGCTGATGCTGAAATTGACATAAATCGGTCACACTTCATGTGCGCTGGCTGATGTAGCAGCAGTCTGGAAAATCGTAAGGCCGCTATATTGTATCGCTACCTGGATAATTTGGGCGTGGATCAACCCCGTATCGCCAATGCTTACACCTTCGCGTCATGAAGGGATGAGCCATTGCGGATATTGTTGATCGAGGATGACCCTAAAATGGCGGATTATATTCGCCGTAGCCTGAGTGTGTACGAGTATGAGGTCACGGTGGCGGCCGACGGCCAAGTCGGATTGCTCATGGCGGCGGACGAGGTATTCGACGTACTTATCATTGATCGGATGTTGCCGGGCATAGATGGCCTGACGTTGCTTCGCACTTTACGTATGGCCAAGATCAATTGCCCCGCCTTATTCTTGACCGCACTCGACAGTATCAACGACCGCGTTATGGGATTACGGGCAGGCGGTGATGATTATTTGGTGAAGCCTTTCGTGCTGGTGGAGCTTGAGGCGTGCCTTGGGGCGCTGGTGCGCCGGCAGCCAGGCAACCGGCAGAAAATGCATTTCAAGGTCGGTGATCTCGAACTCGACCGGTTGACGCGCGAGGTAAAGCGCGGTGATCGCATTGTTGACTTGACTCCGAAGGAATTCCAGCTTCTGGCATTTTTGATGCTGTATGAGGGCCAAGCCGTTACTCGTAAGCTATTGCTTGAGAAAGTGTGGAACTATCACTTCGTCCCCGGTACCAAGATCGTGGAGTCTCATATCAGCCGATTGCGCGACAAGATCGACAGCGGCAATGTTCATGCCTTGATCCACACCTGCCAAAGGGGCTATCGCATCGAAGGTCATGCCTAAGCCCATGATCCTGCGCGCGTTGCGAAGCAAGGCCTTTCAGCTTGCGCTACAAACGACGATCATTTCAGGTCTTGGCGCTGTCATCATCTCGGCTGTGATTTATTATGCGGCGGAGACAACGATCAAGGGACAGCTTGATAGCGCAGTCAAAAGTGAGCAGGCTGAAATAATGTCTGACTCCAGCGGCACGGAGGCGGATATTGAGGCGAGTATTCACGATGAGCTGAACGATTCATCTGGACTATTTTATGCACTTTTGGGGCCATCAGGCAAACTTCTTGTCGGCAATGTTGACGTTTCAGGTGCGTTGATTAAAAAATTGAACGTCTATAAGACATTAACTGTCCGGAATGGTTTAAACCTGCCCGCCCATGTTTCGGCAATTCGTGGTATGGCGATAAAGCTAGATAATGGCGATGTTTTGTACATCGCCGAAAAAGCTAACGAATTGATGGCTCTCAATGAGTTCTATTCATATTCGTTTTTGATTCTAGTCGGCGGCATTTTAGTCATCGGTATGGCAGGGGGATTTTTTGCTGCGCGTAGTGCTCTGCGCCGGGTAGAGGCGATTACTTCTGCCAGCCAGGAAATCATGGCGGGTAATCTTGCGCGGCGCATTGATGAAGATGGAAGCGGCGACGAATTTGATCGTCTCATCATTAGTTTGAATATGATGCTGGATCGTATCCAGGTACTGATGCAAAATGTACAGCAGGTCAGCAACGATATTTCGCATGACCTGCGCTCTCCACTGGCGCGATTGCGCGACAGCCTAGAGGACTCGAAGTTAATGACGCCTGACCCCGCGACGGGTGCTTGTTTTGACGAGGCGATTGAACAGGTTGACTCAGTATTGGGTATTTTCTCGGCCATGCTAAGGCTAGCCGAAATCGAAACCCAATCAATGCGGACACATTTTTTGTCGGTTGATATGGCGCCGTTGGTTGAGGATATGGGAGAGACATTTAAGGTTGTCGCCGCCGCGGATCATAAAATTATTCACACCCAGGTCGAGGCGCCGCTTTGCGTGACGGGAGACCGGGAGCTATTGGAACAAATGCTCGTCAATGTTATTGAAAATGCCATTCTGTACTCGCCCCCAGGTAAGGATATTGTTATTAGGGCTTGGCTTAACACCGCCGGCGGTGTGGCGATAGAAATCGCCGATCGGGGGCCCGGCATACCTGTCAGCGAGCATAAGCGTGTTCTGCAACGTTTTGTACGGCTTGATGCTTCTCGCCATAATCCAGGTACGGGCCTTGGGCTTGCGCTCGTAGCGGCCATTGCTGATCTGCATGGTGCAGCTATTTCGTTCGCTGATAATCATCCCGGCCTGAGAGTGTTATTTCAGTTTCCTACAACAAATACTGCTATTAGGGATACGACGTGCAAAGCTTGAATGACGAAGCGATGACAAAATTCCGACACTAGTTTATTCTTTGGTAATGTAGATTTTGCGGCCGTTAACGCTGTCTCGTCACATGAATCGCACGCTTTTGCGGCGATGCCGCCGGCCTTCCCATAAAAATATGACGTCGTGCTGGACGATAGC
>NCFD01000261.1:2748-3341 GCA_002281005.1 Acidocella sp. 35-58-6
CGATAGCTCTCGATTCCAGTTATTTATCATCAAGAGTGCTGGCCGTTTAATCAATTTGCCACATGTCTGACGCAAAACTGAAATTGTCGTCATGGCACGCCTTCGTTACCAGACGCACGCAAGTCGGATACTTCGGAATTTCGACGAAAATATTTGTGTGAACAGGGGTAATTAGAATGACGGGACCTTCGATAATGCGTGGGATGACGAAGCGCGGCCTATTAACGTATGCGTGCTCCGCGCGCGCCATGAGAGTGGCACTACCTTCAATATTTGTATCTGGGTTGGTGTTGACATGTGTATCGCCGGCGACCGCGCAAACTGTCGATGCCGGTACTGTCAGCGCCACGGCAACAACGGTAAATGCATCTGACACGGGTTTTGCTGCTAAGGTGATGGATAAAAAGACGATTCAGCATCAAAGTCAGGCGGTAACGACCGTCAGTAAAGCCAAGACTGATATGTTCACGCCGCAGACTTCAGGTTTGCAAACTCTGACAGCAACGCCAGAGGTGACGATCAGTGGCTATAATTCAACCAGCGGCACCGCTCGTTCAACAGTTTCGATGCGCGGCGTGAAAGTAGGTTGGAAT
>NCFD01000262.1 GCA_002281005.1 Acidocella sp. 35-58-6
ATAGCCTCCACACAGCCGCGCCAGATTTCGGCGAGGAAAGCGGCGGTCCACAACGTGAGGGCGGCGAAGGCGGCGACCCAGGCCGGCACATTCACGCCAAACAGGGCCGGGGCGAAGAATGCCAGAAACAATTGCATCAGCAGCGGCGTGCCCTGGAACAGCTCAATGTAAAACCGTGCCACCAAGCCCGCGATGCGGTTGGGCACCACCCGCAGGAACAAGATCAGTGCCCCCATCAGCCCGCCGCCGAAAAACGCCGCCAGCGATAGCGCCACGGTCCAGCGCGCTGCCAGCAAGAGGTTGTGGATGATATCCCAGGTGGAAAAACTCATCATGAGTGGCGCTGCGCCGGAAACAAAATGCGCCCGCACAGGCGCAGAAGCTGACGCAGAATTAGCGCTAAGCCCAGATAGATGGCCGTGACAATGAAATAGGCTTCAAATGCCCGGAAGCTGCGGGATTGGATGAAACTTGCGGCATAGGTGAGCTCCTGCACCGAGATTTGTGAGCACACGGCCGTTCCCAGCATGACGATGACGATCTGGGCTGACAAAGCCGGCCAGATGCGTGCCAACGCGGGCTTGAGCACAACATGGCGAAAGGTCTCGATATTGGTCAGCCCTAGGCTGGCCCCGGCCTCGATCTGGCCTTTCGGGGTGGCCTCGATCCCGGCGCGGATGATTTCAGCGCTGTAGGCGCCGAGATTGATGACGGTTGCCAAAATGGCCGCCTGGATGGCGCTGAGTTCCAGCCCAAGGGCAGGCAGGCCGAAGAAAATGAAGAATAATTGGACCAGGAACGGCGTGTTGCGAATTAGTTCAACATAGAGGCCGACGACGATGCGAAAGGGCCTTGGGCCGTTGGTGCGGCCCCAGGCACAAAAGATGCCCAGAGCCACGCCGAGACTGGTGCCAAACAAGGTGAGTTCGAGGGTAATCAGTACGCCGTAGAGAAGAGTTGGCCAATAGGCTAGCACGTCACTGAAATCGAACTGATACCCCACCACGTGTGGTGTTCAGAACTTGGCTGGCAAAGGTGTGCCAAGCCATTTCAGCGCAATGGTGTTTAAGCTGCCGTCTTTAATAGCACCAGCGATGATGGTACTGAGTTTGGCCCCTAGTGCCGGTTCGCCTTGGTTGAAGCCGATGTAGCAGGGGGAATCCTTCAAGGTGAATTTCAGCCCCGGCAGGCGCGGCGGGTGGCGGGCGATGATGGCGGAGGCGACGGCGCTGGCGGTGGCGATCAATTGGGTCTGGCCGGAGAGAAAGGCCGAAATGGTGGATTGGTTGTCGCCATAGCGGCTGATGATGGTTCCCGCCGGCGCAATTTTAGTGAGGACTAAATCCTCGATGGCGCCGCGGGTCACGCCGATGGTTTTGCCGGCAAGGTCAGCCGGCGATGATACCAGAACGTCGGGCGGGCCAAAGACGCCGCTGAAAAATGGCGCGTAAGCGTCGGAGAAGGCGATGACTTTTTCGCGGGCGGGGCTTTTGCCGAGGCTGGAAATGATCAGGTCGACCTTGTGGGTTTGTAAGTATGGAATGCGGTTTTCCGAGGTGACGGGGACGAGTTGCAGCTTCACGCCGAGCTTGGCGGCAACCAGCGCTGACATATCGATATCATAGCCCTGCGGCTGCATATCGGTGCCAACCGAGCCGAAGGGTGGAAAATCCTGCGGTACCGCAATGCGCACGACGCCGGATTTGACGATGTCGGAGAGCGCATCGGCCAAAGCGAGTGGCATTTTGCCGAGCATAGCGGCGGCACCTGCACCGGACATGAGGGTTGCGGTAAATAGTCGGCGTTTGATCATTGTTGGCTCCTGCCTGCTCATGGATGCAGAAAATGCCAGCAAATATTATGCCAATAGTGATAATTGGAGATTACGGGCCCCAAAGAAAGCCCGGCGTGGTCGGGCTGGCAGCGAAGGGCTGGTTAGAGCACCTGGCTCAGGAAGGCTTTGGTGCGCGGGTCGGTGGGGTTGGCAAAGAAGCTGGCAGGTGGGGCATGTTCCACAATCACGCCGCGATCAGTGAAATACACCTCATTGGCCACTTCGCGGGCGAAGCCCATCTCATGCGTCACCAGCACGCAGGTCATGCCCTCTTCAGCGAGCTGGCGGATGGTGATGAGAACTTCGCCGACGGTTTCAGGGTCGAGAGCGGCTGTCACTTCGTCGAACAGCATTAAATCAGGTTTCATGGCAAGTGAGCGTGCGATGGCGACACGCTGCTGCTGGCCGCCGGAAAGCTCGCCGGGGTAGGAATGCTCCTTGCCCTCAAGCCGGACTTTTTTGAGCAAAGCATAGGCTTCCGCCTCAACTTCGGCCTTGTTGCGCTTCAGCACCTGGATCGGTGCCATCATGACATTCTGCAGGGCGGTGCGGTGCGGAAACAGATTATATTGCTGGAACACCATGCCCACGTGTTTGCGTAGTTTCAATTTGTCGAGTTTGGGATCATTCACTTCGATGCCCAATACCGTGACAGAACCTTGTTCAAACGGAACCAGCGCATTGACGCAGCGGATGAGGGTGGATTTGCCGGAGCCTGATGGCCCGATGATGCAGGCGACCTCACCCTTCCCGACAGTCAGGCTGACACCTTTGATGACTTCGATGTTGCCAAAGCGTTTATGTAAGTTATCGATAACGAGAAGAGCTTCAACCATGTTAGTTGCGGACCTGATATTTATGCTCAAGGCGGCGGGTC
>NCFD01000263.1 GCA_002281005.1 Acidocella sp. 35-58-6
AGCAGGCAGACTTCCTTGTAGTAAGTCTTCAGGCCCGATTCGACGATCTTTTCGATCATCGCTTCGGGCTTGCCCTGCTGACGGAATTTATCGGCCAGAACGTCCTTCTCGCGCTTGACGATTTCGGGATCGACGCCGGAGGCATCGAGCGCCAGCGGGTTCGAAGACGCGACATGCATGGCAAGCTGACGGCCCAGCGCGGTCAGTTCGTCGGTCTTGCCGGGCGACTCAAGCGCGACCAGCACGCCGATCTTGCCGAGGCCTTCGCTGACGGCGTTATGAATATAGTGGCCGATGACGCCCTTGCCGACTTCGAGGACGGCGGCGCGGCGCACGGTCATGTTCTCGCCTATGGTGGCAACTAAATGCACAAGTTCATCAGCCACGTTGCGCTCGGAACCGGGGTACGGGGCGGCCTTCAGGGCGTCCACATCCTCACCGGTGGTCAGAGCAATCTTCGCAGCGGTTTCAACAAATGCCTGGAAGGCCTCGTTACGCGCCACAAAGTCGGTCTCGGCGTTGATTTCAACCATCGCGCCCTTGCCGGCAGACAGTGCGATCCCAACCAGACCCTCAGAGGCGACGCGGCCAGATTTTTTCGCCGCAGCGGAAAGACCCTTTTTGCGCAGCCAATCAATCGCGCCCTGCATGTCGCCATCGCTCTCAACCAGCGCTTTTTTGCAATCCATCATGCCAGCGCCCGATGTCTCGCGCAGGTCTTTCACCAGCGCCGCAGTAATTTCAGCCATGTTTTGCTCCTCTAGCTCAAGGTAACGGCGTTGCCTTTAAACCAAAGCAACGCCGTCAGATGATTTTGACGAAAAATTTAATTAAGCAGCGTGCTCAGCTTCGGCTTCCGGCAGCACTTCCAGAATCGGCTCAGCCGCAGCGCCGAGGTCACGGCCCGAAGCGCCCATTTCGGCACTGATACCATCTAGCACCGCACCGGCGATTAGATCGCAATACAGGGTAATCGCGCGGATCGCGTCGTCATTGCCGGGAACCGGGAAGGTCACGCCGGTTGGGTCGGAGTTTGAATCCAGTACTGCAATCACAGGAATGCCCAGCTTATTGGCTTCTTCAACCGCCAGCTTTTCCTTGTTGGTGTCGATAATAAACAGAATATCCGGCAGACCGCCCATATCCTTGATACCGCCCAGAGCGCGTTCCAACTTTTCCTTGTCGCGCGTCAGGTTCAGCACTTCTTTTTTGGTCAAACCTTGGGTGTCACCCGCCAGCAGTTCGTCCATCTGACGCAAGCGCTTGATTGAACCCGTGATGGTCTTCCAGTTGGTCAGCATGCCGCCCAACCAGCGATGATTCACATAATACTGGCCGCAACGCTGTGCGGACTCAGCCACGTAATCAGCCGCGGCACGCTTGGTGCCCACAAACAACACACGGCCACCGGCCGCTGTGACATCACGGACGGCCTTCAGGGCGCGTTCCAGCATCGGGACGGTCTGCTGTAAATCGATAATATGGACTTGGTTACGAACCCCGAACAGGAACGGCGCCATGCGCGGGTTCCAGCGGCGGGTATTGTGACCAAAATGAACGCCTGCTTCTAACAGGTGACGTAACGAAACTTCGGGTAATGCCATGATAGCACCCTTTCCTTGTCTAAAACCGGTTGTACCTCCGCAGGATCAGGCCTCTCGGCACCGGACCAAGGGATATCCCCCAGCAAGGCACCCTGCGTGTGAATTTGTCCGCACCAAGCGAACCTGCGCCGTATGCCAAACCCCAGCCCCGATGGCAACCCTTTGCTGGCGTATAGGTGGGCAAGCGAGACCAAGGGGGCTTAGCCCTTAGCGGGGGCCAGCGGCAGAGCCCCTGGCCTCAATTATTCAACCCCTTACGACAGCAATGGTGACCATGAGGGGTCGGAGGCGTTGGTGGGGGTGTCGACGAGGCGCTCGTTAAAGCCGTCGATGCCGATGGTGACCAGGCGGGAATCGTGGCCAGACATCCTAGGCGTTTGGCGGTAGAACATGATGACGCGACCATTCGGGCAGAAGGTGGCGCTCTCCACCAGGAACCCTTGACTGAGGATACGTTCGCCCGAGCCATCCGGTTGCATGACGCCGATCGAGAAGCCGCCGGAGCCCCAGCGCGTGTAAGCGATAAGGTCGCCGCGCGGGGACCATGCGGGTTCAGCGTACTGGCCGTCACCGAAGCTGATGCGCTTTACGCCGGAGCCGTCGGCACCCATGACGAAGAGTTGCTGGTTGCCGTCGCGGTCGGAGTTAAAGACGATCTGTGAGCCGTCAGGCGAGTAACTGGGGGTGACGTTAATCGAGGAGGAGTCAGTAAGTTGCTGCATCCCGCCGCCATTGGCACCAACCTTGATGAGGGCGGCGCCATTGCCGCGCGACACTGACATCAGAAGTGAATTACCATCCGGCGAAAATTTCGGCCCAATGGTCATTTCACCAAAGCTGCCCACCAGTGACTGCCTGCCGGTTTGCAAATCAAACAAATAAACGCGGGGCTGGTTGTTCTGGAAGCTGACGAAGGCAAGTTGCTGGCGCGTGGGGTTGAATTGCGGCGAGAGGGCCATGGAATCGCCGTTGGTGAGGAATTTACTGTTGGCGCCATCATAATCCCAGAGCGTTCCGAACTGCGATGTATAATAGATCACCGTCAGACCCGCAGCGACACCGAACAGCGCGACAAACAGACGGCCGATATTGCCGGGATATTGAA
>NCFD01000264.1:0-2706 GCA_002281005.1 Acidocella sp. 35-58-6
TTCACAGCAAAAAAGCCGCTTAAATTTAAACCAACAGATGAGCAAAATACTCCGCTAGTTCAAAACTCAAATTGTCTCAAATAATTCGACGACGGACAGATCAAACAGAATCATTTGAAGTTCAGCTACCAATTTCCTGGCACGGCGCTGCGCCTGGCGAGTAACCGGCCCGTGGCGGGTGTGGCAGGGTTGGTTCCGCTCACCCCCTAAAATACCCACTATTGCGGCGAGCGTGGTTTGCCGCTAAACGCCTCCCCGGGTCACGCTCCCCCAATGGAGCGCTTTATCTTCTGAAAGGGAGACTGAATATGGTAAACGTTGCCGCGCCGGTGAAACCCGCGCACACCCCCAAAAACCCAAATTTTTCCTCTGGCCCCTGCGCCAAGCGCCCCGGTTTTACCCTAGCCGCCCTTGAAGGTGCTATGCTGGGCCGCAGCCACCGCGCCAAGGAGCCGAAGGCCAAGCTGGCCGAGGTGATTACCCTGTCGCGCGAAATTCTGGGTATGCCCGCTGACTGGCGCTTAGGCATTGTGCCCGCCTCCGATACCGGCGCCGTCGAAATGGCCCTTTGGTCGATGTTGGGAGCCCGTCCGGTTGACGTTCTGGCGCATGAAAGCTTCTCGGAAGCCTGGGCGACCGATGTGATCAAGCAGTTGAAACTGCCCGATGCTCGGGTGCTGAGTGCGGAATACGGCAAGCTGCCGGATGTTACAAAAATTGATTTCAGCCATGACGTCGTGTTGGCCTGGAACGGTACCACCTCAGGCGTGCGCTTCCCAAACGGCGACTTTATCCCGGCTGACCGCGAAGGCCTGGTGATTGCGGATTCCACCTCGGCGGCGTTCGCGATGGAACTACCGTTTGACAAGCTCGATGTGGTCACCTGGTCCTGGCAGAAGGTGCTTGGCGGGGAAGCGGCGCACGGTATGTTGGCACTCTCGCCGCGTGCGGTGGAACGGCTGCTAACTTACAAGCCAGCCTGGCCGCTGCCGAAAATCTTCCGCATGACCTCCGGCGGCAAGCTGACCGAGGGCTTGTTTGTGGGTGAAACCATCAACACCCCCTCGATGCTGGCCGTGGAGGATGCGCTGGATGGTCTGCGCTGGGCGCAGTCCGTGGGCGGGCTGCAGGGCCTGATCGCCCGCTCGGAGGGCAATTTAGCTGCCATGGCGAAATGGGTTGAAGGCAACCCGCGCGTCGAATTCCTGGCAGCAGACCCCGCCACGCGCTCCTGCACCTCGATCTGCTTGTCGATCACCGCGCCCTGGTTCACCGCCCTGCCCGCCGACGCCCAGCAAAAGGCTGCCAAAGCGGTGGCTGGAATCCTCGAGAAGAACGGCGCCGGGCTGGATGCCGCTTCCTACCGCGATGCCCCGCCGGGGCTGCGGATTTGGGGTGGTGCCACCATCGAGACGTCGGACATCGCAGCCTTGCTGCCCTGGATCGACTACGCCATTGATGTTGTTCAAGCAGATTTCTAAGGATTTTTGAAAATGCCTAAGGTTCTTATCAGCGATAAATTATCCCCCGCCGCCATCGCCATCTTCAAGGAGCGTGGCATCGAGGTGGATGTTAAAACCGGCCTCACCCCGGCTGAATTGCGCGCGATCATCGGCGACTATGATGGCCTCGCCATCCGCTCAGCCACCAAAGTAACGCGCGAAGTGCTGGATGTGGCGACCAACTTGAAAGTTATTGGCCGCGCCGGCATCGGGGTGGATAATGTGGATGTTAAATCCGCCACCTCACGCGGCATCGTGGTGATGAACACGCCGTTCGGCAATGCCATCACCACCGCCGAGCACGCCATCGCCATGATGTTTGCGCTCGCCCGCCAGTTGCCGGAGGCCACCGCTTCCACCAAGGCCGGCAAGTGGGAGAAGAACCGCTTCATGGGTGTGGAACTCACCGGCAAATATCTGGTCCTGATCGGCTGCGGCAATATCGGCTCGATCGTGGCCGACCGCGCCGTGGGGTTGAAGATGAAAGTGCTGGCGTATGACCCGTACCTCACCGAGGCCCGAGCGCTGGCCTTAGGTGTTGAAAAGGTGGAACTGGAGGATTTAATCCCACGCGCCGATTTCATCACCATCCACACCCCGCTGACGGACGCCACCCGCAACATTCTCTCGCGCGAAACCTTGGCGAAAACCAAGAAGGGTGTGCGGGTTGTGAATTGCGCGCGCGGTGGTTTGCTGGATGAAGCCGCATTGTATGATGGGCTGAAGTCCGGCCATATCGCCGGTGCCGCGTTGGATGTGTTCGAAACCGAACCCGCCACTGACAGCCCGTTATTTACGCTGGAGAACGTGATTTGCACGCCGCATCTGGGCGCTGCAACCTCCGAAGCACAGGAAAACGTGGCATTGCAAGTTGCTGAACAGATCAGTGACTTTCTGCTCACCGGCTCAGTTTCCAACGCGCTCAACATGCCCTCCGTGAGTGCTGAGGAAGCGCCGCGCCTACGTCCTTACATGGACCTGTGCCGTCTGCTCGGGGCGTTTGCCGGACAGCTCACGCAAGCCAAGGATGGCGTGATCCGCCGCGTGCTGATCGAATATGAAGGCGCTGCCGCCGATCTTAACCACCGTCCGCTTTCAGCCGCCGCGCTGGCTGGGTTACTTGGCCCGGTGATGGAAGGTGTGAATATGGTCTCGGCCCCGGTGTTCGCGCGTGACCACGGTATTGAAGTCTCGGAAGCCACGC
>NCFD01000264.1:2749-4902 GCA_002281005.1 Acidocella sp. 35-58-6
TCCACGCACGACCGCCCGAGCGAATATCAAACTTTGGTACGGCTGGTGATCACCACCGATGAAAATACCCGCTCGGTTGCTGGCACCCTTATCGGCAACGGCAAGCCGCGTCTGGTTGAAATCAAAGGCATCAAGGTGGAAGCCGACTTCGCACCGCATATGCTATACGTAACGAACCAGGATAAACCCGGCTTCATCGGCAAGTTCGGCACCACCCTCTCCGACGCCGGTGTCAACATCGCCACCTTCCACCTGGGCCGCGCGGCCGAAGGCTCCGATGCCATCTGCCTGGTCTCCATTGATGGTGATTTGCCCGCCGCCCTGCTGGAGAAAGTGAAAGCCCTGCCGTTGGTGATGCAAGCCACCACATTGGCGTTCTGACGTAAATAAGGCCAGGGGTTATGCCCCTGGCCTTTCCAACAATTGTCATTCCCGTGGAAGCGGGAACCTTCTCAATTGGGGAGGTTTCCGCTTCCGCGGGAATGACAAAAAGGGATGATTGTTGGCCGACCGGCTTAGCGCTGGCCAAGGGGCTAGGCCCCATGGCTTTAACGTCCTCAAGCCGCCAGAGCGGCTTTGACTGAATCCAAAGCGGCCTGCCATTTATTGCCATCCGGCCCGCCGGCTTGTGCCATGGATTTGTTACCACCGCCGCCGGCGCCGCCCACGGCGGCGGCGGCGATGCGCACCAGCGTCACGGCGTCGAACTTTGCACCGAGATCAGGCGAGACGCCGACGACGATGGCGGCTTTACCTTCCGATGTAGAGATAAGAGTCACAACGCCGCTTTCCATGTTTTTCAGAATGTCGGTGGCCACCGTTTTTAAATCTTTTGGCGACACTTCCCCCACATTGCGGCCCGAGAATTTCACGCCGCCAATATCTTCCACGGCACTGGCCGCCGAACCCATGGCAAGTTTTTTCTGCAACTCGGAAATCTGACGCTCCAGGCGTTTTTTATCATCCTGCAACGCGGCAATCCGGGCTGGCAGTTCAGCAGGCGGGGCTTTGATGATCGCCGAAGCTTCCGCCAGCAGCTTGGCTTCTTGCTCCACCGCCGCAATGGCGGCAGCCCCCGCCAGCGCTTCAATACGGCGGATACCAGCCGAGACAGCGCCTTCGGAGGTGATACGGAACAGCCCGATATCGCCGGTGCGGCCGACATGGGTGCCGCCGCAAAGCTCGATCGAGTAGGCGGCTTTTTCAGCCGGGTCGACCGGCGCGCCCATCGCCACCACGCGCACTTCCTCACCGTATTTCTCGCCGAACAACGCCATGGCGCCCAGCTTCACGGCTTCATCGGGTGTCATCAGCCGGGTGGTGACTTCGGCATTTTCGCGAATGCGCTCATTCACTTCGCGCTCAATCGCCGCAATCTCATCGGGGGTAATCGGGCGCGGCTGTGAGACGTCAAACCGCAACCGGTCCGGCGCGTTCAAACTGCCTTTCTGGGCAACATGAGTGCCCAAATGCCGGCGCATCGCCTCATGCAGCAGATGCGTGGCGGAATGGTGGGCCCGAATGGCGCCACGGCGTTCATGGTCCACCGCCGCCAGCACCGGTTCACCCACGCGGGCGGTGCCTGCCTCAACGCGCCCGATATGCACAAACAAATCGCCGAGCTTCTTCTGGGTATCGGTAATCACAATCCGCAGATTATCCGGCCCGGTGATCATGCCATGGTCGCCCACCTGCCCGCCGGATTCCGCGTAAAACGGCGTCTGGTTCAGCAATAGCGCCACATCCTGGCCCAGCATCCCCTCATCGGTCGGCAGGCCATCCACGATGATGGCGGTGATGGTGGCTTCGGCGTTTTCCGTGGCGTAGCCGAGGAACTCGGTAGCGCCGAGCTTTTCTTTCAACTCAAACCACACAGTTTCGGTGGCCGCCTCACCGCTGCCGGACCATGCCGCGCGGGCGCGGGCGCGCTGTTCATCCATGGCAGCGTTAAAGCCCGCCACATCCACTTCAAGACCTTTCTCGCGCAAAGCGTCCTGCGTGAGATCAAGCGGGAAGCCAAACGTGTCATATAGCTTGAAGGCTACGTTACCCGGCAAAGCTTTGCTGGTCCCAAGCCGTTCGGTCTCGTCATTCAGCAACGAAATGCCGCGTTCCAGCATCGCGCGGAAACGCGTTTCCTCCAGCCGCAGCGT
>NCFD01000265.1 GCA_002281005.1 Acidocella sp. 35-58-6
TTCACAACACCGCCCGGCGGCAAGGTGATATCGTCATCTAATTGATGACGTAAAGCGACGGCGATGGCATGGCTTTCACGGCTGCGCTGATCCTTGTCATTCAGCACAATATGTAACTCTGCCAACTCAGGTGACTGCCTCGCATAATAATGGCGCACCAGCCCATTAAAATCGAATGGTGCTGCTGTACCAACATATGCTTGCATCGAAACTACCTCAGGCATTTTACCGGCAATTCGCGACATGGCGAAAATGGTTCGTGCACTATCTTCCAAGGTGTTACCCGGTGGCAGATTCAATACGACATCAAGTTCCGATTTATTATCGAATGGTAGAAGCTTAACCTTCACCAGGTCGAAATAAAACATCGAACAAGCGACTAGTGTTGCGATACCAACCAGCAATAAAAAACTCAAAGCGCGTTTGCGGGTTCTGAGAATTGGTTGAGCTATCGTGACATACAGCCGGCTCAACAGGCTATCTTGACTTTCATGCACGGTATCAGACGTTATATTTTTTGAAAATTTCAGCATCAGCCAGGGTACAATGGTCATGGCGACGAAGAACGAGAATACCATAGCAGCAGAAGCCACCGCTGGGATTGGACCCATATAAGGCCCCATCAAGCCACTTACAAATAGCATTGGCAGTAACGCTGTTACCACGGTCAATGTGGCGATGATGGTTGGGTTACCCACTTCGGCCACCGCCTCAATCGCGCTTGTTAACCGGCTTCTGCCATCACGCATGGACCAGTGCCGGTCGATGTTTTCAACGACAACAATCGCATCATCTACCAAAATACCAATCGAAAATATAAGGGCGAATAGACTTACTCGATTGATGGTATATCCCATCAGTTCGGCGGCAAACAAAGTCAGCAAAATTGTGGTCGGAATCACCACGGCTGTTACCGCCGCCTCACGCCAGCCAATCGTAAACCCAATCAGAACCACAATGGAAACAGTCGCCAGCGCCAAATGGAACAGTAATTCGTTGGCCTTCTGCGTCGCGGTCTGACCATAATTGCGAGTCACCTGCACCTGAATGTCGTTAGGGATCAATTGACCTTGCAGCGTATTAAGCTGTGTCAAAACATCATGCGACACTGTGACAGCATTGGCGCCGGCCCGCTTTGCGATGGCAAGCGTGACAGCCGGCGTACGAGCCCATTGCGTTCCGTTGCGCGTGTACGCCCAGACCTGATTTTCCACGGGCGTTGGCATCAAAACAATCTGAGCAACGTCGCGAACATATACTGGGCGATTATCGCGTGTTGTTACCAGCAACAAGCCAATATCGGGAATGCCCTGTAAGCTACCACCGACATCCACGCCATTCATGGTTCCGCCGCTACGTACCATGTTTGCACTGAAGGCTTTGTTGGCCTCCTGTAGCCGTGCAACCAATTGCTGAAGTGTCACACCGTACAGCATCAGCTTTTCAGGGTCGGGCTCGACACGAATCTGCTCTGGGTCCTCGCCAGCGATATAGGTCAACCCTACATTCGGAACCTTGATCAATTCACCTTGCAATTTTGTTGCAAGCTGGGTTAGCCCCGCAGGATCCCAACGCTGCGCAGCGTCCGGCTTGGGGGTTAGCGTTAAGGTAACGATTGCCACATCATCAATGCCGTGGCCTACAATTAGCGGCTGTGGGATACCGATTGGAATGCGGTTGAGGTTATCGTTAATCTTATCGTTTACCAGTAATACGGCATTGTCTTCATTGGTACCCACAACAAACCGGGCGGTAACAACTACCTGGTTATCGACAGTTGTGCTGTAGATATGCTCAACACCGGGAAGCCCCCGCAAGATGATTTCAAGCGGCTTGGTGATAAGTTCAACTGCATCACCGGCCTTCAACCCGTCAGCGTTGACGACCACATCGACCATGGGAACATGTATCTGTGGGTCTTCCTCACGCGGAATCGTCATGAGGGCAATCATCCCCGCCATCAAGGCAGCAATAAGGAATAGTGGCGTTAGTGGTGAGCGGATGAAGCGCTTTGAGATCGCTCCCGAAATGCCAAGGTTCATGGCGCGTTTACGCGTGGCAATAATAATTCATCGCCTTCGTGCAACCCCGATAGAATTTCGATGCCGTCAGGCATGGCAGGTGTCGGCTGCGCGTCACCTCGTTGCACCGGCACCGCAATCTGGCTTCCATTCGCCGCACGTATATCGACATAATCAAGGCCAAACCGTGTCTCAATGTATCTTGCCGGAATCACGATACCGGGGCGTGAACCGGCATAAACCCAAACTTCGATGCGCTGACCAACGAAGTATGAACCAAGGTTTGGCGCCGTAGCATCAGCCTCGACCCGGCCATTTTGAATCTGCGGATATATCAGGGTGATCTTGCCAAATTCGGGCGATGTTGTTTTAGCATCACGCGTATCGATCCGCACCAAATCGCCCAATTGCAGAAATCCGGTGTGATATTCTGGCACGTCTAACCGTAGCACGTAATCTTGTTCAGCAATCGTTGCCACGGTATCACCATTCAATACAACAGCACCTTGAGTAACGGGGGTCAGAAGCACGCGCCCGGAGACCGGCGCCAACACCGCACCCTCGCCAATCTGCTGGTTTAAGGCATCACGGGCGGCAATTTTTGCCATCAGGCCGCTGGTGGCGACGCTCACGCCGGTTTGTGTCTGATCAAGCGTTGACCTA
>NCFD01000266.1 GCA_002281005.1 Acidocella sp. 35-58-6
AAGCGAATGGATCGATGCCTTCGTTTACCCCGACGTACAGCACGCTTTTGCACGGGTGAATGGTGTGCACTTCGATGCGCGGGCTGCCACCATCGCGAATGGCCGTACAGCGGAAATTTTGTCCGAAATGCTCGATTGATCACGCGGCGGGCTTTTACTGCCGGGAGCGTACTGCTCCCGGTGGCTGCCTTTGGGGCCGATCGGCCTTTGGCGGGCCAGTTGGTAGGTGCGCTGCAGTCCGCCATGGCTGCGTTGCCGCCGGGGCCAGCATTATTGAATAGCTATATCGTCGATACCGGCCCAAATTTGCCAGACTTCGACCTCACCCAAGCCAATGTGGCTTATGTGTATGATAACGCGGTGGCTGGTTTGGCTCTACTAGCGGCGGGCGATAGGAACAATGCTGCCAGAATTGGTGCCGCATTGGAGATCGCGCAGACCAACGACCGGTTTTGGAAAGATGGCAGGTTGCGCAATGGCTATCAGGCCGGCGCCATGATGAAACCGGCCAAATTGCCAGGATGGTGGAACGCTAAGACATCATCATGGCAGGAAGATCCATATCAGGTGGGCTCACAAGCGGGTCCGGTCGCTTGGGCAATGCTGCTTTGGTCGGCGCTCGGTCATACGGACGCAGCCAACAAGGCCAGCAATTGGTTGGATGAGCAATTGCGTGCGGTGAACGGTTACTATGGCGGGTTTTATGGTTTTGAACCTGAACCGCTTAAATTAACATGGCAAAGCACTGAGCAGAATACTGATTTGTATGCCGTATTCAACAAGTTGCATCGAATGGAAGATGGAGCTCATGCGGGAAATTTTGTCCGAGGTATGTTTAACGCGCGAGCCGGTGTGTTCAACGCTGGTGTATCGCCAGCCGGTTCCACCAATGATTTGTTAGCAGCTGACGCAGGGATATGGCCATATTTGGCTGGACTCGGCAGCACAACCTCAGCGCTGGATGCCATAAAGGCCCTAAAACAAGGCTCGGGCATAGGATTTTCCGCCGCCAGCAAAGGTATTTGGTTAGAAGGCACTGCGTTTGCCGGACTGGCTTTGAGACGCCTGGGCGATGCTCGGGCTGATGAATTCATGGCAACGGTTGCCGCGAATATTTCGCCCACGGGTTATGTTTACGCGACGGTGGCGCCGACAATTTCGACCGGACTAACCGTTGGCCCGTCTTTACAGCGAAACGTGCCAGAACAGACATTTAATTACTTCCGCCGTCCTGCCTTGGCACCGACCGCATGGGCGATATTAGCGGCACTGGATGTTAATCCCCTCGCGGGGTAGGATTGCTGTATTGGATCGAAACAATTTAGTGAATCACATTCATGCCTCAATCTGCCCGCGAATTATTGGTCTCTCCACCCGATGCGCGACCGGCTTGGGCGATATTCGATGCAGTATGGTATTTTGGCCGCTATCCTGCGGCGCGGGCGAGATGTCGGGATGATATTGCAACCGCACTTAACGATTACTTAAATACCGGTTCTACACAGGGTTGTTCGCCAAACTTACTGTTCGACGAGGCATTTTATTGCCAACAGAATCCCGATGTCACGGAGCTGATACAGGCGGGACAATATCAGTCCGGGTTTGATCATTTTTGCCAGTATGGTCATCGGGCCTTATCGCCGCATTGGTTATTTGATGATCTGCTTTACGCGCGCTTGTATGAGGATATGGCGATTGATAATCTTGATCAGCATGGTTTTATGGGCCGGTACGATCATTATTTGAGATCGGGTCAATTTGAAGGCAGGCAAGCACATTACATATTTGATGCTGCTTATTATAAGCAGCAGGCTATAGCAGTGGGTGCTGATAGTATCGAGCTGGATGGATCGGGCCCTTATAAACATTATCTTTGTCGAATTGATGCCGGCCTCCCCGAGCTACCCCCATCAATCTACTTTGATCCAAGATGGTATGTTGAAAAAAATATCGGTGTTCAGAGCGAAATTGCTGAGGGGTTGTTTCATTCGGCAATTGAACATTATCTTTGCAATTTAGCGCCAGAGATCAGAGATCCGGTTCCACAATTTTCAGAAGCCTATTATCGTGAGGCAAATCGCGATATCGCAAGTGCCATTGATAATGGTATGTTTCGGTGTGGCTATGAACATTTCGTGCAATTTGGAGCCTTCGAGCTAAGACGCCCAAATGCTGAGATAGATTTGGTGTATTATCGCGATATGAACCCTGTTGTACGCGATGATCTGAATGTTGGTACTGTACGCGATGCATTCGCACATTTACGACTGGTGGGAATCCCGGCGGGACTGGCTTATGCGCCACCGGATATAAAAGTGAAAATAACCGAGGCCGTCGCCAAAGAACTTTTTGTGGCGCGCGCTCGTGATCAATTGACTTCGTTTTCACGAAAATCTCTATGCTTTTCTTCGATCCATCCGGTCGTTTCCGTTGTGATGGTGGTGTTTAATAAATTCGAACTGACGATGTTGGCGTTGGCCTCGTTACGAAATAATTATGCGGGGGATATTCAGCTTATCCTTGTTAACAACGGCTCTTCCGACAACACGCGATTGATTGGCAAATATGTAACCGGCGCAATAATTCATCATCTTTCTGAAAATATCGGTTTTTTACGCGCTGCAAACATGGCACTTTCCGACGTGCTGGCACCTGTAACACTTTATTTAAATAATGATAT
>NCFD01000267.1 GCA_002281005.1 Acidocella sp. 35-58-6
GGCGAGACCAGCAATGGTTTGACTGCCCATGTAAATAACGAGGGTACCACCGGCGCGGTTGAGTGAAACCCAATCATGCGCGGGTAGGCCACCCTCAGCACCATGACCAGTGAGAAAATGCAGAGACCGCGCAATACCGCGCTGGGTGAGCGAGCGTTGTAATGAAGCAGCAGCAGCCGTGGCAGCGGTGATGCCCGGAATGATTTCACAACGGACATTGGCGGCAGCGAGGCTTTCCAGTTCCTCCGTCGCACGGCCAAAAATCATCGGGTCGCCACCTTTAAGGCGAACAACGATTTGGCCAGTGCGAGCGTAACTGACGAGGAGCTGGTTGATGGTGGTTTGGGTCGCGGAATGTTTGCCGCAACGTTTACCGACATCGACAAGTTCGGCGTGATCTGCGGCAAGTGAGAGGATGCGCGGATCAACCAGGCTGTCGTGTAAAATCACCTCTGCCGATTGTATGAGCCGGTGAGCTTTGATCGTGAGCAGATCAGGGTCACCTGGCCCTGCACCGATGAGGAATACCCGGGCCGACACGCTCAGGCTACCCCGGTACGGAGGCAGAAGTCACCAAAATATTCATCTTTATTACGGTTCTTGGCGTAGCCTGCGAATAAGGGGGCAAGGGTATCGAGAATCGTTTGCTCGTCAGCATCCTCTTTCACGAGTCTTGCCACCCGCGAGCCATCATGGGCGCCGCCGAGATGCAGATTATATTTACCGGGGTTGCGGCCAACCATGCCGATTTCAGCGATGTAAGGACGAGCACAACCATTTGGGCAGCCTGTCATACGCACGGTAATGGATTGCTTATCGAGGCCATTTTCAGCGAGCAGCGCATCGAATTTGGTGATCAGGCTTGGCAGGTAGCGTTCGCTTTCGGTCAGGGCGAGTGCGCAAGTTGGCAGTGCCACGCAGGCCATGGCGGATTCACGCAGTACGGAGGCACGCAGGGGAACACCGTGGTCAGCGAGTGTGGCTTCGATATCCTTACGGGCAATATCAGTAGCACGGGCGATAATGAGATTCTGGTTGGGTGAAATGATAAACGAAACATCATGAGACTTTGCAATCTGCACAAGGGCAGATTTCAAACGCCATGTGCCGATATCCGCGACGCGGCCATTCTCAACAAACAAAGTGAGATGATGCCGGTCATCGACGCCGGTTTCCCAGCCCATGCGGTCGCCATTACCGGTGAATTTATATGGGCGGGCAGGTTCTAGCTTAGTGGCAAGGCGATTATTAACCTCGGCGCTAAACCATTCAATACCACGGTCCTCGATGGTGTATTTAAGGCGAGCCCGGCGGCGGTTGGAACGGTTGCCATAATCACGCTGGGTTGTAACAACGGCCTCGGCAACCAATGGTGCATTAGCCACGGTGCAAAAACCGATGACGCGGCCAACCAGGGGGTAGGTTTCTGCGTCGCCGTGGGTGGCACCCATGCCACCGCCGACGACAACATTGTAGCCTATAACAACATCATTCTCGACGATGGCGATGTAGCTGAGGTCGTGCGCAAACACATCGGTATCGTTCTGCGGCGGAACAGCGATGGCAATTTTGAATTTGCGAGGCAGATAAGTGAGACCATAGATTGGTTCGTTCTCGGGTTCCTTGGTTACCTGTTCACCATCAATGAAAATCTCGCGCCAGGCGTTGCTGTGCGGCAGCAGATGATTGCTGATGTCACGTGCGGTTTGCTCAGCAGTAGCATAAATTGGCGAGACAAATTCATTGGGCGTGCACATTACATTGCGGTTGACATCGCCGCACGCCGCTATGGTATCAAGCAGCACGGAGTCAATCTGGCGCAATGCAGGGCGCAGGTTGGATTTGATCACGCCGTGAAACTGAATGGACTGGCGGGTGGTAAGGCGCAGCGTGTGGTTGCCGCGCTCATCTGCCAACTTGTCCATTGCCAGATATTGCTGTGCAGACAGCACACCGCCCGGCACCCGCAAACGGGCCATGAAACTATAGGCTTTGTCGAGCTTGCGCTTGGCGCGTTCGGCGCGTAGGTCACGGTCGTCTTGCAGATAGATGCCGTGGAATTTGATCAGTTGCTGATCGTCATCGGAAATCGCGCCGGTGGCGACCTCTGATAATCCCTCTGCCAAGGTGCCGCGCAAATAGCGACTGTTGGTTTTGATGGTTTCGTTATGGGCAAGTTTTACAGTGTTTTTTACAGTGTCGGTCATATCTAACTCTTGATTTAAGCTGCGGTTGCACGCGGCAAATGAATACCACATTCTGATTTATCAAGCCCAGCCCAGCGGCCTGAGCGTTTGTCTTCGCCATCACGGATATGCCTAGTACAGGTGGCGCAGCCGATTGAGGCATAGCCTTTCTCTTGCAACGGATGGCGCGGCAGCTTGTGAGTTTTAAAATACGCGTCGATTTGGTCATCGCTCCAGAACGCCAGCGGGTTGACCGTGATGCGGCCATCCGGGCCAGTTTCCAGCAACTGCAAATCTGCTCGCAAGCCACCTTGCGAGCGCTTGCGGCCAGTGATCCAGGCGTGCATACCCTCCAACGCCACATCAAGCGGATTGGTTTTACGAATGGCACAACAGGTATCAACATCACGCTGCCACAAATTACCATCCGGGTCGTACGCTGCCAGTTGATTAGCATCTGGACGAATAGTGCGGATGTTGGTCAGGCCAAGA
>NCFD01000268.1 GCA_002281005.1 Acidocella sp. 35-58-6
CGCTGGTGACAGCAAGGCTCTGTGCGGCGATTATGGCACGTAAAACCCGGTCGTTACTGCTGGCGGCGGCGGAGCGCGCGGCATGAACCTGACCCCGTTTATTGACGGCAGCTACGGCATTACCGTGCTGTTTCTGGTAGTTATTTTTGCCCTCACCTATGTTCGCTACCGGAGTGCTGTCAAACGTTTGGCGGCGGTTGAGAAGCGGCCATGACGCCGCGTAAAAAGCGGCGGCTGTATTTGCTGCTGGCTTGTGGCATTGCGGTAGGCTCGGCCACGGCATTGTCGCTGGCGGCGTTCTCCTCCACCCTCACCTTCTTCCTGGGGCCGCGTGAAGTGCTGGCCAAAGACCCTGCACCCGGCATGGATTTCAGGCTCGGTGGCATTGTGCAGGTGGGCACGGTCAATACCGTGGTGAGCAACGGCACGCCCACCACGAATTTTCGGGTGACCGATGGACAGGCGTCAATTCCCGTAACATTTACCGGCGTGCTGCCGGATTTGTTCCGCGAGGGCCAGGGGATTGTGGCGATTGGTTCAATGACCAGCGGTGGTGATTTTTCGGCCAGCGAAGTGCTGGCAAAGCATGGGTCCAGCTATATGCCCAAGGATGTCGAGGAAAATTTGAAAAATTCTGGTAAATGGAACCCGAAATTCGGCCCGCCACCTGATGCCTCGACCTGGAATGACATGGCTGTGAAGAGTAGCGGTTCATGATCCCCGAACTTGGGCATTTTGCCTTAGCGCTTGCGGTGGCCTTGGCATTTGCCCAAGGCGTGGTGGGGGTATTTGCACCCGGCCTACGTGATGCGCGGGCCATGCGGGCGGCACCGGCGTTAGCGCTTAGCCATTTTCTGGCGATTGGGGCGTCGTTTCTCGGGTTGATTTACGCGGGCGTGGTTTCTGACTTCACGGTCGAGAATGTCGCGGATTTTTCATCGAGCCAGGTGCCGCTAATTTACCGGATTACCGGCACCTGGGGGAACCATGACGGCTCGATGGTGCTGTGGTGCTTCGTGCTGTCGTTCTGCGGCGCGACTGTGGCGGCGTTTGGCGGCAATCTGCCGGCTTCATTGCGGGCGCGGGTGCTTGGTGTGCTGGGGTTTGTTTCAGGCGGGTTCTTGCTGTTTACGCTGACGGTCTCAGACCCGTTCACTCGGATATGGCCGCCGCCGCTGGATGGCGCCGGGGTGAACCCGATTTTGCAGGACCCCGGTTTGGCGTTTCATCCGCCGGTTTTATACACCGGATACGTTGGGTTTTCAGTGGCGTTTGCGTTTGCCATCGCGGCCTTGATCGAGGGCCGGATTGATGCCGCCTGGGGCCGCTGGGTGCGGCCGTGGGCACTGGTTTCATGGTGCTTCCTTACCTCTGGCATCGCGCTGGGAAGTTGGTGGTCATATTACACGCTCGGCTGGGGTGGCTATTGGTTCTGGGACCCGGTGGAGAATGCGGCCTTGCTGCCATGGCTGACCGGCACGGCGCTGCTACATTGCGCGATTGTGGTGGAGAAGCGCGAGGCGTTGAAGGCTTGGACAGTGTTGTTAGCGATTGCGACATTCTCGCTCAGCCTGTCAGGCACATTTTTGGTGCGCTCGGGAATTTTGAATTCGGTACATTCGTTTGCGGCAGCACCTGACCAAGGTTTGTTTATTCTGGCGCTGCTGGCCATTACCATCGGCGGCTCACTATTGCTGTTTGCCATTCGCGCCCCGGTATTGGCGGCGACGGGGATGTTCTCACCATTGTCGCGCGAGAGTGCGCTGGTGCTGAACAACATATTTTTGTGCGCGATTGCGGCGGTGGTGTTTGTTGGCACGTTGTATCCGCCGTTTGTGAATCTGCTGTTTGGAATTCAGCTTTCCGTGGGGGCACCGTTTTTTAATCAGACAGTGTTGCCACTGACGGCACCATTGATTTTGGCGATGGCGATAGGGCCATTGCTGCCTTGGAAGCGGGCGGCATTGCGGCCGGTGCTGGAGCGGATCTGGTTCGCAGCGATGGTCGCCGTGATTGTGTTTTTGGTGATGACCGAACAGAGCAATGCGATCACCGCGCTGGGGTTGGGCGGCGGTGTGTGGGTGATGCTGTCAGCGGTTTCGGATATTGCCGAGCGGGCCAAACTCGGGCGCGTGAAGCTGGGAGATTCGCTCGGCCGACTGCGGGCCATGCCGCGGGCGGCCTATGGGGCCGCGTTGGGGCATATTGGGTTTGGGGTGATGGTGTTTGGCATCGCCGGGATGACCCTGGCGAGCCAGAAAGTGGTGGTGCTGAACCCTGGGCAATCAACTGAGCTTGGTGGCTATAGCTGGAAGCTTGATGATTTACATGATGCGCCAGGGCCAAATTATGCGCAGCGGGTGGCGGATGTCACGATCAGCGATGATGGCAAGCCGTTTCTCACCTTGCATCCCTCGCGGCGGATTTTCACCACGCCGAAAGTGATCACCAATGACGCGGCGATTCACACCAACGGGTTTCAGGATATCTATGTGGTGTTTGCTGATGAGCAGGCGGGCGGCGGTGCCGAATTGCGCTTGAACCGGCACCCGCTGGCGCCTGAAATTTGGTTTGGCGGGCTGATTATGGCGCTTGGTGGAGCGTTATCACTCTCAGACCGGCGGTTGCGGGTGGGAGCGCCCTCGCGCAAGCGGGCGGCAAAGGCTGCGG
>NCFD01000269.1 GCA_002281005.1 Acidocella sp. 35-58-6
AGCCTTTCCCCGATGTGCCGCTATTCACGCCTTCCGAGCTGGCGATAACGCCATACGTGCCGCAGCTATTTTCCAATTCCGTCGCGGTATCCAAATCCTGCACCGCAGCGTAGCAGCGATAGGAAACGCCGTCATACCAGGCGCGTTTGCCTTGCTCGCCCCATTGATCGACAATCTGCCCCGTGGATTGATAGAGCAATTGCATCGTGATTCCGTATTTCCGGCCAGCATCACGCGCGGTCTCTAAGATCTTCATATAGCCGAGTTGCTTGGCCTCATCGAGAAGATAAAGTATCCGCCCAGCCACATTGCCATCCGCCTCATAGGCCGCGTTCAGCAGCGCGCCGATGATGGTGCGCGAAATGCCGGGCGTGGTTTCAAGTACCTTTAGCGGCATTTTCAGGAAAACCGTCACCTTGCCGTTAAGCAAATCCTTTGCTTTGAAAGTGCCCTTAGAGACAAGGTCGGCATACGCCTCGTTCGCCAGCCAGCCAGTCAACTCGGCGGCGCTGCCAATCACGCCGCTGAATGTCTGATCCACCAGGCCGCAAAGTGTGCCGGCGTGCTGGCGGGCGTATTTGTTAGGGCTGGTTTCATAGATGCCGCTCAGGACGGCGCGCAAAACCGGCGTCGGCTTCGCGATGGCATTGCGCACCGAGGCCAGGGTTTTAAGTTCAGGCGGCGTTGCCGGGTCACTCAGAATATGAGCCGTCAGGCAACGCACGACGTTCCGGCCAAACTTGTCGAAAAACCCGCCATTGCCGGGCAGGTCTTTGGGCGGATCGCCACACACCCAAGTCACGATGGATTCAATATTCGTGGACGCCAGCGGTGAATTTATATCAATCCATTCGAGGACATTGAGACCCACAGCCGAGCCGGGTGAAATCTCATAAACGGTATGCCCCATCTTTTCGCGCGTGTCCCGCAACATTGGCGCGATCTCGCCAGCGGGATCGAGAATCACCGCAGAACCCGTCCAATACAGGAGAGTTGATATCGCGGAGGCCGTTTTGTAGCCGCCACTGCCAATCACCATCACGGAGTGCGTAGAGCCTTCTTGACACGGGTCTATCAAAAGCGGGGCTTTACCCCCCTGCCCCCAGCTTTTTTGGTTCTCGGGCAAGAAAGGCATTTTCGCCACCTTGTCCTGATCGACCCGGTAGGCTTCGCCAACGACCACCCCGCCGAATACGGGGTTCGGCCCCGAAAACCTCTGCTTTGCGCGCTCCATGGTCAACCATTCGGCATGACCATGATTATCCGTCACCGCCAGCGGTGAGCGCACCAGGCCGCCGAACAAAGGCCGGCGTAACTTCGCGCCCGTCAGGCGCTGACCGCGCGCGACGAGGGCGAACAACATGACGACAGGCGGCGCAGCTCCGGCCGCAGCGCCAATCTTAAGCCAGAGCGCGACGCGTGGGTTGCCGTCGAAGTTAAAAAAATACAACCACCATTGATAGAACGGATGGGGAAAATAATGCAGAAGACCAGTGCCAAATAAGAAAACCATGGACGCAACGACCGTCCAGGCAATTCCCGCCATGATAAGCCCGAAGCCTGCTTTAACGATAGCCTGGCCGGTTGCGTCCGAGATTGATACACTCATCGTCAAACTCCCCTTGGTTAAGCAGCCAGCATCAAATCGCCGGCATTTTCTCCCCGGCGCGCGGCATCGGGCGCAAACCAGACTTCCTGAATTTGGTAGAGCGTTCCCTCATTATGGAACGGGATAATTAAATCCACAGCAGACGACAAAAAACTAACCAGTGTTTTATCATCCCACTGGCCGCCTTGAGAGCTACCTTTTACGAGCGTAAACAGCCGCTTGAAGGCTTGTTCGGCAGTCTTGCCGTGTATCGTCGTGATGCTGCCGGGATGACCGCTCACGACTTCATTGATATAGGTCCATGCCGCATCATCACGCAGCTCTTGCAGCAAGATACGGTCCGGCTTCATCCGTAGGCACGCTTGCAACAGCATCTCGGCCGTCACGCGAGACTGGCCGATATTGTCTTTCGAGTAGAGCAGCCGGACGTGGTTCGAGTGGCGTATCACCAGCTCCAGCGTGTCCTCGATGGTGATAAGACGCTCATGGTCTGGAATGGCGTCGATGAGGGTTTTGCTCATTGTCGTTTTGCCGGAGCCCGTCGCGCCGCACAGTAAAATCGTCAATTTCGCTTGCACGGCTTTTTGCAGAAAGGCTTGCAGATTTCCTGAATCGTACAGCGCCAGCAGCTCGCCATAGTCGCGCGTGGAGCCTTCTTTGCGGCCATCCCAGCGATTCCATCGGGTGGTTTCATAGCGGTTCGACACAGCAGCCAAAGGCGACACCGAATTGCCCGGCTTGCGGATCGTCATGCTAAGCGTCCCGGCAGGAACAGATGGCGGCATACAAATCTGCAACCGCTCGCCGCCCGGCAGTTCCGTCGCGCAGAGCGGATTGCGTGCGCCCACATCCTGTTTCCGCAGCGCGCCGGCCAGTGTGGCGATATCCTCCAAATCGAAATAATCGAATGCCACTTCCTCACGGCGGAACACGCCCTTCTGCCGAACAAACAACTCGCCAGGGCGGTTGATGCAAACTTCCTCCGTGGCCGGATCATCCAGCCACGGCGCCAGGGGTTTTATCAGATAATTGAGTTGGAGCGCCGCCTCACC
>NCFD01000004.1 GCA_002281005.1 Acidocella sp. 35-58-6
ACCTCGTCCGAACAGGCGGTTGCGCCGTGCCGCCTCCTGCTGGCGTGCTGCATTATTTTGCCAATCCGCAACGTCGCGCGCGGTGTTGAGCAGTGCGGCGTAATCGGCATTGTCGTAGGTTGAGCCGGCCGCGGTGCGATAGGGAAAGGAAGCTGCTGGAATGATATTGCGGGCGCGCAATTCCAGAGGGTCAACGCCAAGTTTGGCGGCGGCCAGATCAACCAGCCGTTCAATCAGCAGCGCGATATCAGGCCGCCCGGCACCGCGGTAAGGCCCAACCGGACTGGCGTTCGAGAAATATTGGCTGAATGCCACCGACAGCGCCGGAATGGCGTAGGTGCCGCTACTGCTTTGCAGAGGGTTGTGGACATTCACTAACGCGCCAACAGTGGTGACATAGGCGCCAAGGTCGGTGGCGTAGGCAATTTCCATGGCGGTGAACCGGCCATCAGCATCGAGGCCTAGCTTGCCGGTCAGGCGGGTGCTGCGGCCATGGCAGTCAGTCAGGAACGTCTCGCTGCGTGCGGGCACCCAGCGAATTGCGGCACCGGTCAGCTTCGCAGCCAGCAGTAAGGCGGCATGTTCCGGGTAAGCTGGGCTGCGTGCGCCAAAGCCGCCACCCACATCCGGCAGGTCCACCATGATACGGGATTCCGGTACGTTCAGCACGGCGGCCAGATCCGGGCGGAATTCATTAATCCCCTGATGCGGGCTGATCAGATGATAAGTCTCTAGGGCTGCATTATAGCGGGCGATAGCACCACCCGGTTCCATGGTAACCGGCGCGATGCGCGGCAAATCCACGCTGGTCGCTACAACATGAGCGGCACCGGCCAGCGCCGCCTGCACCATCGGTGCATCACCAGCCTGATGCAAAAGTGCGAGGTTCCCCGGCGCTTCAGGATAAATTGGCGGTGTAGCCGCGTCGGTACCAAACCACGTGACCGCTGGCAGCGGGTTATAATCAACCATCACGGCCTCAGCGGCGTCCAGCGCCTGTGCCTGGCTGCTGGCAATAATGCAGGCCACAGCTTCGCCGACATAGCGCACCCGGCTAGTGGCCAGCACTGGGCGGAACGGCACCACCATCGGGCGCGGCCCGTTCATGCCGTAGCGCATCAGGGCGCGGAAATTCCCAAAACCCGCCGCCGTGCAATCAGCGCCTGTGATGATCCGCACCACGCCGGGCATGGCGCTGGCATCGGACGTATCCAGCCGGGTTATTTCAGCATGGGCGTGCGGTGAGCGTAGAAACACCGCCACCAGGGCATCAGGTGCGGCAATGTCAGCTATGTATCGTCCCGTCCCGCTCACCCAGCGCGTGCGGTCCTGCTCAGACTGGGTGAAGCGGCGGTGGTGTTGGCCGTCCATGCTAGCTAATCGCCTCCAAACGGCGCTGCCTGGTCTCAATCCCCAGGCTGAGAACCGCAATGATGAGCGCCACAAGCAGCCCCACCATCAGCACCAGCACACCACCGACGCCATAATTGCCGAACAGGCTGATCACCATGAACGGTGTAATGATGGTAGCGCCACGCCCGAACATATTGGCAATACCCGCCGCCCGCAGCCTGATCTCGGTTGGGAACAATTCAGGGATATAGATGGCGAATAACATGGCTACCAAAATGTAAATCGGCACCGTCAGGGCAAAACCGATAGCCGATAAAAACACTGGGTCGCGCACGAACGGATAAATAACACCAAATACGATGGCAAGAAGTGACGCCCCGATGATTGTCGGCTTGCGGCCCCAGCGGTCGGCCCCGATGGCGCCGATGAACGAGCCGATGGGTGCGCCCAGTGACATCAGCGCGGCGTAGCCGAAGCTGTGCGCCACACTCAGCCCTTGCTTCACCATGAAGGTGGGGAGCCAGGTGATGAAGCCGTAGATCAATGTGTTGATCACGATCAGCGCCACACAGCCTAGTACCAGACGCCCCAGCAATGGCGGCGAGAACAGTGCGGAGAACGGCAGGACTGCCACAGGCGGTGCCATCACGGGCTCAGGCAAGGGCGCACCATTGCTGGCCTCGGCTTCGATAGAGCTTAGCAGCGCCTCCGCTTCAGCATGACGCCCAACGGTTTGCAGCCAGCGCGGTGATTCCGGCAACGCCTTACGCAACCGCCACACAAACAGAGCCCCAATCCCACCGAGCACAAACATTACGCGCCAGCCCAACAGCGGAACTAGTGCATAGCCTAAAAATGCTGATGCCGGCAGGCCTGTCACCACAATCACCGCCATCATACCCAGCCAGCGGCCACGTTCAGCGGGCGGGATAAACTCGGTAAGGGTTGAGTAGCCCACAACATTTTCTGCCCCCAGGCCAAAGCCCATAACAAACCGCAGAATAATTAAAATGCTCATGCTGGGTGCAACGGCCGCCACCAACGAGGCGATGCCGAAAATTGCCAAATTGGTCTGGTAGGTAAAGCGCCGCCCCAACCGGTCTCCCAAAAAGCCGGTGACAACCGAGCCGAGCATCATGCCCAGGAAGGTTGCTGAAACAAATGCAGCCCCCTGCGGTAATGTTGCGAAACCGCTGCGGATGGTGGCGCCTAGCACGGTGGCGGCGATGTAGATGTCAAACCCATCAAAGAACATGCCCACGCCGATCAGGAACCTGATCCGCTGGTGGAACCGCCCGATCGGTAAACGGTCGAGACGTGCGCCGGCTGAGATGCCGCTGAATTCCTGGTCCATTTATAACTCCCCCGATTTGTTTTGGTTTTGGTTGGCTTGAATTTTAGTCCGTTACGATGGGTTGCCGGCGCAAAGCCGCCAGTACGCGGGCTTCGGCAGCGTCGATATGGGTGCGCAGCAGCTTTGCGGCGGTGCGGCCGTCGCGGTTAACAATGGCCGCCACGATCGCCAGATGTTCACCAACCAGCCGCCCCGGCTGACGGCCTTCGATCTGCCCCAGGCTGATCCGCACCAGCCGGTCTGATTGCTCGATGCAATCAATGCAGGTGGCCGCCAAGCGGCGGTTGCTGGCGGTACCGGCGATCATGCAATGGAAACGCCGGTTACTGTCGATAAAGTCGGCGCCGGGTGGATGTTCAGCGGCAAGCTGCAATAGGGCCAGTGCCGGTTCATCGGCATTCTGCGCGGCATCGCGCGCGGCTTGCGGTTCCAGCAAGCGGCGCATGTGGAACAGGTCGGTGGCGTCGCGCAGAGAAATCGGGGCCACCCGATAAAATTGCCGCGGCACGATCTGGACCAGCCCCTCAGCCTCCAGCCTTAGCATCGCATCGCGTACCGGTGAGCGGCTGACACTGTAACGCGTGGCGATGTCAGGCTCACGCAACTCGGCTCCCGGCAGCAACCGGCAGGCGATGATATCGGACTTTAAGGCGGCGTAAACGCTGGAGCGCATCAGCATGGTGGAACGCTCTTTCCACATATCGTGATATATCACAGACAATAAATCAAGTCAGATTTGCTATTGAAACTCCTCTGTTATTAGGTATGAATTTAATCCTTGATATATCTAGTTTACAATGAAAAGGGTCGGGGATGGAACAGGTTCCAGTAGGCGGGCAGGTGAGGCTGCATGAGAGCGGCGCTGGCCGGCCGTTAATTTTATTGCATTCTTTGTTGGCGGATTCCGCCAGTTGGGATGAGCTGGTGCCGATTTTGCGCGGACATGCCAAAGTGATCGTGGCCGATCTGCCTGGGTTCGCCGGATTGCCGCCGGTGACCGGTGGGCTGGCCCCGGTGGCGGCGGCCCTTGGCGATGCCATCGCCGCCCTCAATTTGCCCGAGCCGCCGCTGATCATCGGCAATGGCTATGGCAGTTTTCTCGCGCTGCGCTTAGCGCTTGACCGGCCCAGCCTGCCGGGCGGGCTGGTGCTCATAGGCTGTGGTGCAGCGTTTTCAGAGCCTGGCCGGGCGGCTTTCAGGGGTATGCGGGAAGCCGCCGCTACGCGTGGGCTGGCTGCGATCGCTGACACCGCCATGGCGCGGCTGTTCGGTGCTGTATTCCGCGAACAGCACCCGGCCCTGATGGCGGCTCGGCGGGCAGCGTTTTTACAAACCAGCCCGGAAACCTTTGCCGCCGCCTGCATGGCGCTTGAAACGCTGGATATCACCGCTGAGGCGCCTCGGATTAAGCAGCCGGCCTTGTTGATGGTTGGTTCTGAAGATCAGGCAACCCCGGCGGCCATGGCGCAGGACCTCGCGCACCGGCTACCGAATGCGCAGCTTGAGATACTGGAAGGGCTGGCCCATGTGCCGCAATTGCAGGACCCAAAGCGGATCGGCGATGCGATTTTGCAATTTATGAACGGTGCTATGGTAAAGGCTGGATTTTGAGCTTCGCTTGATCGTTTGTGCAGGTGAGCGCTTCGGCGATGGTGAGGATCACCTCGGGTGCGCCCGGATAAGTGGTGAGGTGCGTGGCGGCGCTGACCAAGGCAGCTTTACCGCGGGCTGCGGATTGCCTTCTGAGGTTAACGCCCCGGCGATAGTTTAGGACATCGAATAACGGTCAGGCTCTTGACTTCACGCTCAAGGGCTAGCCGATAAGAGACTTTATCGCAGGGAACCCTGAAATGAGCGATTCGCCCGCCTACACGCCCCCGAAGATTTGGACCTGGCACAAGGAAAATGGCGGCCAGTTCGCCAGCATCAACCGCCCAATTGCCGGGCCGACACACGAAAAAGATCTGCCGGTAGGCCGTCATCCGTTGCAGCTTTACTCGCTCGCCACGCCAAATGGCCAGAAGGTTACGGTGATGTTGGAAGAGTTGCTGGCGCTGGGCCACCAGGGCGCGGAGTATGATGCCTGGTTGATCAAGATTAACGAAGGTGAACAATTCGCCAGCGGCTTCGTTGCAGCCAATCCCAACTCCAAAATTCCAGCTCTTATTGATCGCAGTGGCGCATCGCCTGTTCGGGTATTCGAATCATGTGCCATTTTGATGTATCTGGCGGAGAAATTTGGAGCGTTTCTGCCGGTTGATCTCAGCACCCGAGCGGAGTGCCTGTCGTGGTTATTTTGGCAGATGGGCAGTGCGCCTTATTTGGGCGGTGGTTTTGGGCATTTTTATGCCTACGCGCCCTTCAAGATCGAGTATGCCATTGACCGGTTTGCGATGGAGGTGAAGCGGCAACTCGATGTCCTCGATCGCCGCCTGGCGGAGAGCGCGTATCTGGCGGGTAGCGATTATACGATCGCGGATATGGCGGTTTGGCCATGGTATGGGGGGCTTGTGAAGGGCTGGCTTTATGAGGCCGCCGTGTTTTTGCAGGTGCAGGATTACCCTAATGTTCAGCGCTGGGCCGATGTCATATGGCAACGGCCGGCTGTTCAACGTGGCCGCATGGTGAATCGAGCCACCGGTGATCTCGCCACCCAGTTGCGTGAGAGACATGATGCCAGCGATTTTGAAACCCGGACCCAGGATAAGTTAACCGGACCCGTATAACACGGTGGCGCGGTTTGTTTGCGGGAGGGATCAGCTGGGCGGTCATGACTGGTTTTATGGCATCGGAATATCATGACCGCAGTTGATCGTCACGCGGTTTTCATGCAACGCCTTCAGCAAATCGCCCTCCGGTCGCCGGTCTGTGACAAGAGCGCTGATCTGCCGCCACGCCGCATAGCGGGCCGGGAACAGTTGAGAAAATTTTGAGTGGTCAGCCACCACGATGGTTTTGGCGGCCCGCGCGATCATGGCGGTATAGACGGCACCGGTTTCCAGCAGCGCATCCGAGGGCCCGTCACTGCTCAAGCCGCTGGCACCTAAAATCGCCGCATCGGCATGAAAATGATCCAGGAAGGCCACAGTGTGGGCCCCCTGCGTGGTGGCTTCGGCGGCATTATAGTTGCCTGGCAGCGCGAGAATTTTGATCGATGGGTTAACGGCCAAAGCCTGGGCGACACCAAATGAATGGGCAATGACCGTCAGGTTTTTCATCTCGAGAGCGATACGGTGCGCCACATGGACGGTGGTCGCGCCCGAACCAATAATAAGCACTTTGGCCAGCTTTATCAGCGGGAGCACGGCGGCGGCCATTTGCTCGCGCTCGGCAATGAATAAGTGTTGACGCTCCTGAACCGGAGGCTCCGAACTCAAGGGGCGGATAGCACCGCCGTACGTGCGGTTGAGCAGACCCTGCCGGGTCAGGGCGTCCAGGTCCCGGCGAATTGTTTCGGTGGAGACGCTGAGCTTTTGAGCCAATTCGGCCACACGCAAACTGGGCGTGTTGTCCAACTCAGTCAAAATGCGCGTGTGCCGGGTGGATTTAACGAGGCTCACAATGTCTCAGCCAGGATTTTCCGCAGCGTGTCTAGGAACATTTTAGTATGGCCCGCGTTGAAGCATAAAGGTGGCCGGATTTTCAACGTGTGCCCATAAAGACCGGCCGCACCGATGAGAATGCCGTGCTGTTTCATTGCGTTGATGACGTGGCTCGCCATCGCTGGGTCTGGGGCACCGCTGGCTGGGTTGTTGAAATCCAGGCCAATGAACAAGCCGGCGCCCCGCACATCGCCGATCTGGTTGAACTCAGATTGTAGCGCTTTCAGGCCATCTTTTAGCATAGCGCCGGTCAGGGCTGCATTGGCGATCAGATTTTCCTCGGCAATCACATCGAGAACCGCAAGGCCTGCAGCGGCGGCTACCGGGTTACCGCCAAATGTGTTGAAATATGATGTTTCCCGCGTGAAGGCCGTGAGATATTCCGGGCTGGTGACGACGCCGCCCATAGGAAAGCCGTTGCCCATCGGTTTACCCATGGTGATGATGTCCGGGATGATGCCATGCCGCGCAAAGCCCCACATGCCGCCACCGGTGCGGCCAAAGCCTGGTTGCACTTCATCGGCAATAAACAAGCCGCCGGCTTCGCGCACAATAGCGGCGGCTTGTTGCAGGAACCCCGGTGGGTCCGCGAAAATGCCGTCGCTTGAAAAAATACTATCGGCAAAGATGCCAGCGAAGCCGTGGCCGCTGGCGCGCAGATCATCGATGGCGGCCTGGATTTGGGCGGCGAATTGCGTGCCGATGTCGCCATTCGGCGCCGTGCGCGGGTCGGGCGCTGGAACGGTGCGCACATGCGGTGCCGCGTTTTGAGACTTGAACGAAGACGGCGAGATATGTTCAACGGCACTGGTGTTGCCGTGATAGGCACTGCTGGTGACGATGAAGCCGCGCGCATTGGTAACATTTTCGGCGATGCGAAGGGCTACATCGTTGGCCTCGCTGCCGGTGCAGGTCATGACTAGATTGCAAAGTGGGGCAGGGAACGTGGCAAGCAGCCGCTCAGCATAGGTTTCCACGATGCGCACCAAATAGCGCGTATTGGTGTTCAGCGTTCCGGCCTGCCGCGCGATTGCCTCCACCACGCGCGGGTGGCAATGGCCGACCGAGGGTACGTTGTTGTAAACATCGAGATAGCGCTTGCCGTTGGTGTCATAGAGGAAAGCGCCCTCACCACGCACCATCTCAATTGGCTGCTCATAGAACAACACTGAAGCCGCGCCAAAGGTGGCCTGACGTCGTGCCACGCGCTCCGCAAGGAGGGGCGGCATATGGCTGGTATTGTTGGCATCGAAGCGGTTGAGGTCGAGAATTTGTTTGGTGGCACTCATGGCGATGTCTCCGAAAGATAACGCGCCGCCAGGGCAACCGTGCCGTGGGTGTAAGCTTCACCCATCGACTGCGCTGTGGGGGTTTCAGCATGGGTTGCAATCCAGGCGGTAAGTTGCAGACGCCGGAGCATCACAAACATCGGCAACGCCTGCGCGTGTTCATCAGCCAATGGTGCGACATGCCGATAACCAGCCAGCCAGGCTTTCATGAGTTCGGGAATAAAAGGCTCGTGTTCCATGAAGCTAACAGAGGCGGCGAAGTCGTAAACAAACCAGCTCATGCCGCAATCATCGAAGTCGATTACGCCGAGGCGTTCACCTTCCACCAACAGGTTGGCGGCGCGCATGTCGCAATGGATGAGCCCGAAACGGTCCGGGGTTTGGCCGTAGGCTTTGGTCTGGGCGGCCAGCAAGGTGACGACGCGCTCAAGGGTTGCCTTGCCCGCGGCATCCAGCCCCAGTGCCAGGCGCCAGTCGCCCCAATGGGCTTCGGGGCCGATGATGGTCTCAAAACACCAGAGCTTTCGAGCAAAATTTTCCGGCCTGACCCATTGGCGGCTATGCTGATGCAGCCGTGCTGTAATCCCGCCAAGGACCCCGTACCATTTAACAAGGTCATGCGATGTGTCGGGCTCCTCGCCTGACATATATTCAAAAGCAACTGCGAAGCGCTCGCTCTGACCATCCGAGAATGTCGTCAACACCTGCCCGCTTGATGTGGCAATTGGCCGTGGCGTGGTGATGACGGCAGCTTCATGCAGCGCTGCGATCCATGCCAGCTCGGAACGGATTTCCGCCTCGCTGTGGTAATGCGGGCGATGCACGCGCAGGATCAGCCGGGTTGCGCCGTCTTCGGCCAGATAGGTCGCATTTTCGGAGATGGTGAGACGCCGAAGTTGGGCGGATGGTGAAAGACCCCAGACCGGCAACGCCGTGCGAAGACCAGATTCCAGGCGGTTGAGGAAATCTTGATCATACAGCATGTGCGAACCTTGGCGTGACAAGAGTTGTGATTACAACATATTTTTGTTGTACCTCAAACATATTGTTCACAAACTGTAAAAATCTGCAGTGGCGGTTAAGCGATGCTTTGCTGAGATTTCAAATAAGCCCGCCAGCCGCCATGCGCGGTGATATCGGTGGCTCCTGCCAAGGCGTAAGCCTCGCACAAAAATCCTGGATGCACCGTGCCATCTGCCAGGCTGACCCGGCCGATCCCCATCGGTGCGGGTAAAGCAGCCACAAACCACCCAAAAGCCTCGGGTGTCAGCGCCCACACTTCCACAGCAATGCCTGCACCCATGAAGCCTGGGCTGCGTGCCAAGCCAGGCTTCGGCGGCGTAGTGGGAAGCGCGTACAGCTTGTAGTCGGGGGCGGTGCTGGTGGCGGATACCAGCCGGGCGCCGAGATTGATCAGTTCATGATTGAGAACCATCCCGCTAAGATGCGCCCCCGCCACGACCAGCATCACTTCCTCAGGTTCCGGCTGACTAAATCCTGATCGCGGTGACGCACGGCGCACCCCCGCCCCTGCACCCAGCGCCTGATGCAAGGTGCTGGTATAGCCTGCCAGGGAGGCTTCAGAAAAAGCCGGGCCGATCAGGCTAACGCCAAAGGGTAAACCAGTGCTGCGAAACCCAGCAGGCAGGGCAATGGCCACAAGGTCGAGCAAGTTCACAAAATTGGTGTAGAGCCCCAGTGTCGCGTTATGCGCAATCGGCTGTTCCTGCATTTGCGCCACGGTGAAGATGGTGGGGGCGGTGGGTAGGAGCAACGCGTCCACCCTTGCCAGCTCAGCCAGGGCTGCATGGCGTAAGGCCTGTACCTTGTAGATGTCGGTAAAAGCGTCGGCTGCAGAATATCGTTCAGCACCGCCAATGATCTCCCGCACGGTGGGCTCGAACGAGGCGGCGTGAACATCATAAAATGGTTTTACCGCTGCGAGGCGTTCCGCCACGTAAGCGCCACCGTAAAGCAGTGCTGCAATGTTGCGGAACGGTGCGTAGTCGATCTCCTGTACCACCCAGCCAAGTGCGGCAGCCTGCCGAACGGCGGCTTGATACAGCGCAGCGGCGGCTGCATCACCTGCAAAATCGCGGTCCCGGGCTGCCAGTACACCCAGCCTTGGTGTGGTTGGCAAAGTTACAGTTTGCACGGGGCGGGAATAAGCGTCCGCAGCGTCATACCCTTGCGCGGCTTGCAACACCGCCATGGCATCAGCGGCGGAATTGGCGAATACCGCCACGCAGTCGAGGCTTTTGCAGGCGGGCACGACACCGGTAGCAGGGATCAGCCCGATGCTGGGCTTCAGCCCCACAATGTTATTGCACGCGGCGGGTACCCGGCCCGAGCCGGCGGTATCGGTACCTAGAGCGAATGCCGCCAGCCCCGCCGCCACGGCCACCGCCGAGCCCGAGGACGAGCCGCCGGAGATGTAATCAGCGTTGAACACTGAGCGGGGTGCCCCGTAGGGCGAGCGCGTGCCGTTCAATCCGGTGGCAAACTGGTCTAGATTTGCCTTGCCAAGCAGTATGGCTCCCGCCGCCCGCAGCCTGGCCACCACGGTGGCGTCCACTTTAGGGATGTAGGCAAAATCCGGGCAGGCGGCGGTGGTGGGCATCCCCGCCACGTCGATATTGTCCTTCACCACAAATGGCATTCCGGCCAGCGGCAGAGACATATCCATCCCCTGAGCCACCGCCCGCGCGTCCTCCCGCGGCACTAAGGTGATGAACACCGCTTTGTCAGGCCAGGCCTCGATACGGTCGTATAATGAATCCACAAGGGCCGCAGGCGTTAACCCGGCGGCAAAGGCGGCGTGCAGGGCGGGGATCTCCAATAATTCGGGGATCATGATGTGTTACTCCGGTTCAATAACGCCCAGCCGCTGGCCGGCGCGGACGGCCTGGCCCGGGGCGGCCGCGAGGCTGGCCAAACGCCCGGCGGCCGGGGCGAGCACGCGCACTTCCATCTTCATGGATTCCAGGATCATCAGTGGCTCGCCCACCGCCACCATGTCACCCGCCGACTTCAGGATTTGCCAGACGCTACCAGGCACCGGTGCCGCAATGCTGCGTGCGCCTGATGGCAAGGTGTCCTCTGGCAATGCAGGCGGCAGGTCTGGCTCGTCGAAGCTGTGCAGCCCCTGGGCGATCCATGCCTCGCGCTCGGCGGCGAAGGCAGCGCGCTGGGTGCGCTGGAAATCCCCGATGCTCGCGGCGTTTTGCGCACAGAAATCCAGATGTGCCCGCAGCGAGAAGGCGGTTGTCTCAATGCGGGGCGTATAGCGTCCATGTGGGAATGCCTCGCGCAGGTCAAGCAGTTCAGCTTCAGAGACTTCCACAAAGCGGATCTGGTCGAAATGCCGTAGTAACCATGGTTTTTCAAAAGGTGGTGCGCGGCGATGGGTGTTCCATACCTGAATGGTACGGCCAAAAAGCTGATAACCACCGGGCCCTTCCATACCATAGACGCACATGTAAGCACCACCAATGCCCACGGCGTTTTGCGGTGTCCAAGGCCGTGCCGGGTTATATTTGGTGGTCACGAGGCGGTGGCGCGGGTCGTAAGGTGTTGCCACCGGTGCCCCCAGATACACATCACCCAGACCCAGAACCACGTAGGAGGCATCGAAGATAATTCGTTTCACATCGTCGATGCTCGACAGCCCGTTGATACGGCGGATAAACTCGATATTGTCTGGGCACCACGGGGCATCCGGGCGTGTTGTTTCCTGATATTTGCGCATCGCCAGACGAATTTGAGAATCATTCCATGAAAGTGGCAGGTAAAGCGTGCGGGCCTGCACCACCATATCCTCGGGGGCTGGCAAGTGTGGCAATATCCGATCCACCGCCGCAGTGATTTTTGCCACATTCGTTGCGGTGGAATCAAAATGAACCTGCAACGAGCGAATCCCCGGCGTGAGGTCGATAACACCCGGCACTCGCTCAGCCTCCAAAGCATCGCGCAGTGCTTGCGCGCGCAAACGCAAGGCGAAATCGAGCTTCATATCGCCAAATTCAATCAGGATATTTTCGTCACCGGCGCGGCGGATCACAGTGTCCTTACGGGTCTCGATGATGGCCGGCGCGGCGTCGCTGCGGATAAACCGCACTGTATCGCCGGGCTTGAGTTGCCCCAGTTTCCAAAGGTCGTTACGCGTCACGACCGCCGGGCAAACAAAGCCCCCGAGCGAAGGGCCATCGGGGCCTAGCAGAATGGGCATGTCGCCGGTGAAGTCGATGGCGCCGACAGCGTAGGCGTTGTCATGGATATTGGACGGATGCAGCCCGGCCTCACCGCCATCAGCGCGTGCCCATTTCGGCTTGGGGCCGATCAAACGCACGCCGGTACGGGCGGAGTTATGATGAACCTCGTAGGTGGATGCAAAGAGAATTTCAATGTCATCGTTGTTGAAAAAATCAGGTGAACCGTGCGGACCGTAACGCACTGCAAGTTCCCATTGATGCGTGAGGCTGGGCTGTTCTGCCGGTGTATGCGCTGGCAGCGGACGTGGCGGGTTGAGGCGCAAGGTATCACCGGCCCGCAGCGCCCCGCCGTTATGGCCGCCGAAACCACCGAGCGTGAAGGTGGCACTGCTACCGAGATAATCCGGCACATCAAAGCCGCCGCTCACCGCCAAATAGCTGCGCTGGCCCGGCCCAACAATACCGCCCAGCGTGAGGATTTGTCCTGCCTGCACGCCCACCGGCACAAACAACGGCACTGTTGTCCCATCCAAGGCCGCCACCATGGCGGCACCGGTCAACGCGATGGTGGTGGCGGCGTTGAAGCGAAGTGTAGGGCCGGTGTGGGTGATTTCCAGCGCAGCGGCTGAGGCTGCATTGCCCAATATCGCGTTCGCCAGGGCATGGCTGCGGCTGTCCATCGGGCCGGAGGGCGGCACCCCCACTTCCCAATAGCCGAGACGGCCCGGCAAGGATTGCAAACTGGACATCGCACCGCCATCCAGGACCGCTACGCTGCACGGCGTGTAGGTATAGTGCGCCAGCGTGCGGGTGGTCATGTCGCCGGCGCAAAATTCGGTGAGTGCCAACACCTGCTGTAAGTAGCCGAGATTTGTCTCGATGCCGAACAATGTGATCTGTGCTAGGGCTGTTCGTAGTTTTGTCAGGGCTTCATCGCGTGTGGCACCAGTGGCAATGAACTTGGCAAGCATCGGGTCGTAATAGGGTGAAACAGCCGTGCCTGCTTCCACCCAAGTATCCACGCGCAAGTCAGAACCCGCGGCAAAGGCGGTGAGGGTACCCGCGCAGGGGGCAAAATTCTCCGCCGGGCTTTCGGCATACACGCGCACTTCCACGGCCGCACCCTGCGGTGTGAGCGTATCAGGCAATGTGAAGTCGCCAGCTGCCTGCTCGATCATCCAGCGCACCAGGTCCACGCCATAAACTTCCTCGGTCACGCCGTGCTCGACCTGCAAACGGGTGTTTACTTCCAGGAAGTAAAAATTTTGTGCCTGTGCGTCATAAACAAATTCTACCGTGCCGGCGGATTCATAATGCACTGATTTGGCCAGCGCGACGGCGGCATCCTGCAAGGCGGTTAGCGTGGCTTCGGGCAGGTTGGGTGCGGGGGTCTCCTCAACCACTTTTTGATTACGGCGTTGTAATGAACAGTCGCGAGCACCCAACGCTACCACGCCACCCTTGCCATCACCAAAAATTTGCACTTCAACATGGCGCGCCCTGGCCACGTATTTTTCCAGAAACAAAGCAGCATTGCCAAAATTATTGGCAGCCAGGCGGGCGATCGAGGCAAAGCGCTCAGTGAGTTCCTCAGGCGTGGCACACAGCACCATGCCGATACCGCCGCCCCCGGCACTGCTTTTCAGCATCACCGGATAACCAATACGCGCCGCCTCACGCCGCGCGGCGTCGGCATCCGCCAGCACATCCGTACCGGGCAGCATGGGAACCCCTGCGCGCCGCGCCAAATCACGCGCTGTGTGCTTGAGGCCAAAGTCGCGCAAATGACCTGGGCGTGGACCGATGAATTTTATCCCCGCTGCTGCCAGACGCTCTGCAAATTCTACTCGCTCGGATAGAAAACCATAACCCGGATGCACCGCCTGGGCTCCTGTGGTGTGGCATGCTTCAATGATGGCATCGATGTTGAGGTAACTCTCGGCTGCCGCTGCTGGGCCGATCCGCACCGCCTCATCCGCCGCTAGCACAGGCGGGGCAAAACGGTCGGCATCGGAATACACCGCGACTGAGGCGATGTTCATCGCGCGCAACGTACGGCTGACGCGGGCAAGAATCTCGCCGCGATTGGCAATGAGCACCTTGGTGAACATTACGCTTCGCTGATGATGATCTGAATGGGTGTAGGTGTGAAGCCGTTGCAGGGATTGTTCACCTGTGGGCAATTCGAGATGAGCACTAGCGTGTCCATCAGCGCCTCCAATTCAACGTAACCGCCGGGGGCCGAAACACCATCATCCACCGTCAGTTCGCCGTCCGGACGGATAGGTACGTTCATGAAAAAATTCACATTCGAGACAATATCGCGTTTGCTCATGCCGTGCTTGGCTGCCAGCAGTAAAAAATTTTCTCGGCAGGCGTGCATGAAGCGTGTCTCACGCCCAAAACGCACGGTGTTGGATTCACATGAACACGCCCCAGCACAGGTATCATGAAAACCGCATGTGTCAGCCACCAACTTTACCAGTGGCCGGAGCTCGTTAGAGAGCAGAACAGAGCCGGTGGTGAGGTCGTAGCGGCCACCCGCGGCGGCCTGGGCGGCCAGCGTATCCTGCGCTGAATAGCGCTCCGAGACATCTTGCGCATTATAAAATAGTGCATCCACGGCCTGCTGCGATTTCAAATCAACGATGCGCATCACCTGGCCGGTTTTCAATATAGCGGAATAGGGAGCGCGGGCGGGTACAAAAATATCAGAGATAATGCGGCTCATGCGGCAAACGCCTTGCCGGTATTGATAAAACCGCGTGCCGCTTCCTCGGTGAAGGTGCGGCACATATCATTTTCGCTAGCAGCGGGCGCACGCCAGATGATGTAGCTCACCGGCCCGGCTGCGTCCTGCACGGGGCTAAGGGCATGGGGAGTGTTGGAGAGTGCCACCAGCAGATTCATCTCGGCGCGCACCTCCACTTGAGCACCCAGGGGTGGGTTGCCTTGCCAGCGCATACAGCCGGTATCATCCACGGCCACGGGAGAAAACAACGAGAGCGCCGGTGCGATGTCGCGCCGTGAAAGCCCAAATTTGGCCGCCGCAGCACGCAAATTATCACGCCCATTACGGACGGCGGTTTGTAGGGGAGAATTGGGGCCGATGATGGTATCATGCCCAGCGCCACTATCAGCCACAATCGAGGCAAGGACCCGCCCCATGTCCGAGAATAGCACGCGCCCCGTGGTCAGCCGGGTGGTCCATTGCAGCTTTGCAGTATCGCCAGCGTTGTAACGCTCTGATGTGTCATCGGCGTTCCACATAAAAAACGCGGCCCCCGGTGTACCGCTATCATTGATGATCCGCAAACCGGCACCTCGCGGCAAACGAAAATACCCAT
>NCFD01000005.1 GCA_002281005.1 Acidocella sp. 35-58-6
ACCTGCTCGGGCTGCTCCCGGATCAGCGCGGCATTGCGCCGCGCTGACTCCTCATCGATCCGCACCCGCGACACCGGCTTGCCGCGCCGCGCCATCTGCGTTGCATGCACGCCCACATACTGCGTCGGCTCAATCTCCAGCCCGCGCTCCTGATGCGAGCGATGGTCAATCCGCACATCCAGCCCGGCCCGCGCCAGATGCGTATTGCTCAACTGCTCCCAGCTAATCCGCATATCCCGCAACTGTTCATGCGTTGTCGGCAATCCCAGCGCCACCAGTCTGCCGTTCTCCAGCTCAAGCTCGGATTTCTCGCCCAGGCCGAAGGCGGCGGCTGGCGCTGCACCTTCCCCGGCACCTACGGCGCCGGCCATTACTACCCGGCGCGTCGTCAGCATGATATGCGCGTGATGGTTCAACACGCTGCTGTCACGGTGCGGGCTATGGATCGCAAAATCTACCGCCACCCCGTACCGATCGGCCAGGCTTTGGGCAAATTCGCGCGTCAGCTCTACCCGCTGCTCAGCCGTCAACTCGTGTGGCAAGGCAACCTCGACCTCCCGTGCCACCCGCGCATCCTTGCGTTTCTCGGCGGCCTCCGCCGCGTTCCACAATGTCGAACGCGCTCGCGCCCACCCCAGACCAGGACTCTGGATCGGGCGGCCGTCCTCCGCCATCCTGTCACCAGGCAGCACGATTTCTGAATGTTCAACGCCTGAACGCCTGGTAAAATCATGGATGAGGCCATCGCGTTCATTGGTCAGCTTTTCGGCCGACCGATAGGCGATAGCCGCCACGGCACTTCTGCCGGATGCCCGCGAGATGGGCTTCACGCTCAAATGATAGATCGCCATCGCGCTGCACTCTATCAAGTACTGAGTTGCGCAGCAACTCGTAAGTGCGCACACTTGTCTTACTTTAACGGACACAAACGAGGCAGGATCAGTCGCAATCTGGCAACGGATGACTACCAGAATCACAAGCCAAATCCAGGCAGAATATAGTTAGATATGAATACGCAACAAATTACTAAAAATTCGGTTGAGGTACGGACATAAGGCAAAGATTCATCGCATAAGGTAGTGTTTAGAGAAGGCCGCAAAGAGCCATGACGCTATACAAGAGAGGATCGACACATGGCGCAAAAATCCATCGAGGAACGGCTTTCCCAACTCGACTCACAGCGTAAGGCATTACAGGCGCGGCTCATCAAGCAAGAGCGGGCCAAGGATACGCGGCGGAAAATCCTGCTCGGCGCGCTGGTGCTGGAAAAAATCGACAACGGGCATGAGGCCGATAAGCCCCTCTTGGCCTGGTTGCGGACCACCCTGCCTGGCTATCTCACGCGGCCGGACGATAAAGCCCTGTTCGACGATCTGCTGAAATCGGCGCCGGATGCCGCGCCGTTTGGCGCGGCATCCGGCGCTCCCTCCCCTGCCCTCACCGCCTCGGGTTCGCCCGGCAACGGTGGCGCGGGCCAAAGCGATCTTCTCGGCGGCCGGGAGACCGGGACATGAGGATGCAAAATAGACGCGCCAGGGGCTAGGCCGTGCGAGTCCTGCGCGCCCTCCGTAACATGCTCGTGGCGGCCGTGCGCGATCCACTCTCCACCTTCCTCGCCATTTTGTGGAGTCCGCTGACGGCCGGGGGCTATATCGCCAAACTGCTCTTCATCCTCGCGGTCATCTTTTTTATCGCCTATGACGTGATCGAGCTGCTCGCGGCCGTCTTCCACTTGCAGCGGAATTTCCCGGCCCAGCTCGTCATTTATATTTTCATGTTTGTCGTCACCGCAGCACTCGGCTGGCGCTGGCTCACCGCGCCCCTGCTCCGGCATTTCGGCGACAAGGCCAGCGACACCCACGGCTCGGCCAGGTTCGCCACCAAACAAGAGACGGCCCGCCTGGCGCAAAGTGCTACCGGCCTGCTCGTCGGGCGTGATGTCAAAACTGGCAAACTTCTCCGCTACGCCGGCCCGGCGCATCTGCTGACTATCGCCCCGACACGCAGCGGCAAGGGGGTGGGCACCATCATACCGAATCTGCTAACGGCTCGGCGCGCCGTGGTCTGCATCGACCCCAAGGGCGAGAACGCCCGAATCGCGGGCCGCGCCCGCGAACAGCTCGGCCCGCTGCACGTCCTCGACCCTTTCGGCGTCACCGGCCGGCCCTCGGCCGCGTTCAATCCCCTCGCCGCTTTGGATGCGGCGAGTCTGGATGTCGCGGAGGATGCCGCCAGCCTCGCCGATGCCCTGGTCTATGACACGCCGAACGAGGGCGGTGAGGCGCATTGGAACGAGGAGGCCAAGGCGCTCATCGCCGGAATCATCCTCTACGTCATCGCCGAGGAACCGCCCGAACGGCGCACGCTCGCCACGCTGCGCGATTTGCTCACCAGTGCGCCGGAGGATTTTAATGCGCTGCTGTCGCGGATGCAGGGCACCGCGGCGGCCGGCAATCTCATCGCCCGCGCGGCCAATCGCCACCGGGGCAAGTCCGACGCCGAGGCCGCTGGCGTGCTCTCCACCGCCCAGCGCCATACGCATTTCCTGGATAGCCCGCGCATGACGGCGGTGTTGGGCAGGTCTGATTTTAGCTTCGCCGATCTTAAGGCGGGCCTGGCGACGGTGTTCCTCGTGCTGCCACCGGATCGCCTCGCCACCTATTCCCGGTGGCTCCGCTTGATGCTGACGCAAAGCCTCCAGGACATGGCGCGCACCCCAGCCAGGCCGGCGGCGCCGGTGCTGTTCCTGCTGGATGAATTCGCCGCCCTGGGGCACCTGGCACCCATCGAGCGCGCCATGGGATTGATGGCGGGCTATGGCGTCCAGCTCTGGCCCATCCTCCAGGATGTCCACCAGCTCCGCGCCACATACGGCCAGCGTGCCGGGACATTCTTGAGCAACGCCGGAATGCTCCAGGTATTCGGGGTTAACGATCATGAAAGCGCGCGCCTGGTCTCCGATCTGCTCGGCCAGGAAACCATCGTTTTTGAAACCGCATCGCGCGCCCTGGATAGCCAGGAATCCGGCCTCTCCTACAGCGAGCAACACACCGGCCGGCCGCTGCTCACCCCCGATGAAGTCCGCAACCTGCCGGAAAGCCGCGCGCTGCTCTTCCCGGCCGGCAAACGCCCCATCCTGGCGCGAAAGCTGCGCTACTATGCCGATGCCGAATTTGCCCGGCTATACGACCGGGCATGAGGCCCCTGCCCTGCCTTACCCGGTTCGTTATGGCGACGGCGCCGCCTGGCGTGATGCAAGCCAGCCCTCGGCCTCGTCCATGGCTTCCGCATAGGCTTCGGTTTTCGATTCCTCGGTCTCCGATGCCGGAAACACACCGCTGCCAACTTCCTCACCATCTTCGATCAGGCGTAGGCGCCACCCTCCCCAAGCTCGGGGCCACGCGGACCAATCTCATAGCGTGAGCCAGGCTGCGCAATCTCTGCCGTCATGTCGAACCTCTCGCACTTTGTTTTATGGTTGCCGCCAGAAGGGGGATGCTCTGCCTACGCTGTGACCCCTCCGGGACACTTGAGCAAGGAAATTGTTTGGTCTCTGGATGGCTCTATGCCTTCACAAACCGCTAGATTGGTTGAGCCGCTGTCTCCTAAAAATCTTCTTCCTCATGAGCGCCTTGCGGTGTTGCAAAAACCACCGGCAGTGTGTGCCAGAGCGAGCGCGTAGCGGGAGCCGCATAGCGCGGCCCGTAGGGCCGTCTGGCATTGCCAGCTTTCTGTGTTCAGTTATCCACAGCGTAAAAGTTCAATTTCTCTTAAATTCAGATTCAGCCGAAAATTTACATTTTATATCAAATGCTTGCGACCACTTAGTCAGACCAAACGGGCGGTTATCCAGGACTAAGTGGGCGGGGAATTCAGACCAAACGGGCGGCTTATTCAGACTAAACGGGCGGCCCCCGACTCGGTGTTCCCGCCTCGGCAAAGGGGCGCAAATTTCCTTGCCAAAGGTACGATTTTGTTTCTTTTAACCACCAAACACACCTTAAAAACGTCTTTTGCACGCCAACGGGACGCTAGTTTTTACCCGCGAACGAGCAATTCAGACCAAACGGGCGGCCTATGCTCCCTGGCGCCTGAATTAAGCAAGCGGTCTTTCCCCCAAATCCATCACGAGGCGCAGCAAGTAGCCGTCCGGGTCCTTCACTAAGAATTGCCGCTGCCCCACCTCGATCTTATCAGCTCGATACCATTTCTCCTCGCTCTCCATGAAAAGAGGCCATCCCGCTTCAGCTAATTTCGAAATGATGGGTTCGATCTCCGGCACCTCAATTTGAAAATTGATCCCCCGGCCCAAAGGTTTATCGAGAGCCCCCGTTATCCATTGTCGCTCGTTGTGGTCTCGCTGCTCCAGCATGACTTGCGCGCCATCGAGATTGAGATAAGCAAATTTGCTCTCCGCGCGGTCATAAAGGACCGCAAATCCAACCAGATCACACCAAAACCGTATGCTGGATGAGAGATCGTCAACTATCAGCTCAGGCACGAGTTTTGCCCATGTATCCATGATTTTTCTTAGCCCATCAGTGCGAAAGCGTCTTGTACAGAGCAAATGCTACAAGAAAATGGTTTAGCCGAACTCTTAATTCAGACCAGACTTGACTATAAGTCCTGTTCCGGTATAGCTTCTCGCATGAGCCTTACGATTTCTCAAAAAACCAACGCGGCGGGGTTTCCCAAGCCTAGTGAGCTGATTGAGATTACCGGTGCCCATCAACTTGAGGCGGCCGATCGTGCCATCCAAAACATGCTATTCCAGCACGCCCACGACAGCGGCCGGATGACCAGCCCGGATGCTGAGTGGGAAATCACCTTCGCCGAGATACGCCGCCCCTTGTCGAAGCACGAGAGCAATGACCGTGTAAGGGCCAGCCTAGACAAGCTCATGAGCATCCAGGTCGTGGTTCACTACCTGAACGGCCGCGGCGAGCCACGGACGATGAAAACGCACCTGCTGGAATTCACCGACACGGACGACCGTGACGGCGACAACGCAACAGTCGTGTTTGGCATCCCGAAAAAGCTGCGGACCGCCTTGGCCCGCTCCAATCGCTGGGGGCGGGTACGCTGCGAAGTCACTTATGCGATGACCAGCAAGTACGCCATCGCGCTCTACGAGCTTGTATGCCTCAGAATCAACCTTCAGACCTGCATTGACCGGTTCCCCATGGAACGGTTCCGGGAGCTGATGGGGGTTCCCCCAAACGCCTATGCCGACGGCCAAGATTTTCGCCGAAAGGTGATTGAGCCGGCGGTTCTTGAGGTGAACAAACTGTCTGACCTGCATGTCGATATCGAGTTGAAGCGCAAGCACGCGCGGGCGCCTGTCCATGAGGTTGTAGTGGTCTGGCGAAAGCAAGAGGGCGAGGAGTTCCGCGCCTCGATGCAGGAGCGGGATCGCAGCAAGGTTGGCCGGAAAGCGCGATTGAGGGGAAAAGTCGAAGCAATTTCAATTAGCTAGATTTTCGTATTTTTATATATTCAAATATACGAATAGCTAATGAGTATCAAAGTCATTGTACGGCGTTTCGAGACAGACCGCCGCATAAATCTCTAAAAGGCACTGGCAGGTTGGGTCCTTTTCTTCGACCCAGCGATAATCCATGGCGCGGATGCGCTCTTTCGCTTCTATGAAGGCTTTGCCAAATGTAGCGTCCAGCGCTAGGTGCTTTCGGCTACCTTCGCCCTTTTTATATGTTGCCTTCAGGAATCCCGTGGCCTCCCGCGCTAGCTTGAAGGCGAATGCTGCTTCCCGCTCGGTTTTCGAGGGTCCCCAATGGTTCTTATATCGCTGGAAAAGCCGGTTAGAGCGCCCGACGTACAGATGGCGTCCCTGCTCCGTGAAAAGGTAAATGCCACGCTTTGCGGCTTGGTCCCCAACGCCATAATTGGGCTTAGCTCCCCCGGTAACGGGGCTTTTCGATAGTAGGTTCAAGTATGCGGGGTGCAGCCGGTCCACAAACGCGGCAAATTTAGTGTCCATAAAACGCCCACTTCATATTTTTAGAAATTCGCATTTTCGTATTTATGTTATTCTTTTAGCCATCCCTCTAAAAGCTCCTGCAAAACATCCGATAAATCCCGGCCGTCATCTTCGGCCTGCAATTTCGCCGCTGCGGCACGCTGGGTCTGTTTTTTCAAAAAATGCGAATACAGCTTCCATTGCGGATTGCTCCGCTTGCCTGTCGCGGGCCGGCCGCGGCCCCTGCCCTCTTCCGGTATCAGCAGCGGTGCCGGTTGGACTACTGGCGCGACCGGTTCCGAGCTGTCTGGCTCGGCCTGTAGCCGATGAATCTCCGCCAAAGCGGCAAATTTTCTTTTTTCAGCCATTGGTGATCTCCTTTCCGGCCGCTTCGTAGGCGTCCCAGGCCCGCCCGGCGTTCCGGTCGTCCTTCACGCCATAAACTGGCACGCCCTCGGCCGCAGCCTTCTCAAAGGCGGCCAGGCGGGGAATCTCGGTGGCGAACACCGGAATGCCCTCGGCATTCAACATCTCCCGGAGCTGCTGGCCCTCCGTTCGAGGTTTGGGTGGCACCATCGTCAGCAACACCCGGTGAGTCTTGTTCCCCAGGCTCCGCAATTTGGCGAGCGTATGGGTAAGGCCGTCCGTCGCCACGCTCTCCGGGACCGCAGGAATCACAAGCATATCGCAGTTGCCGGCCAGGTCTTTGAAATCGTCGTCGGTCGGATTGCCTTCGGTGTCGATGATGATGTGCTTATAGTCCCGAATGTGACTGACCATCTGGGCATGGGTAACGACTTTGAAGGGCAACCCGTGATCCCCGCCGCGCTGGCTCCACTTGGTGGCGCTTCGGATACCGTCGCCATCGACCAGTAGGGTAGGGGCCAAACGCTGCAGATATGCAGCCAAATGAATGGCCGTCGTCGTTTTCCCAACGCCGCCTTTATAGCTTGTCACGGTAATTATCATATTTTCACACATCCGAATTTCTGCCTACATAAATATACACATTTTCAGATGTTTGAATATCCATATTTTTGAATATACAAAATTATTTAATAATCTTGACTAGGCGGCGTAAATAACCTATATCCCCATTCGTAGCGCTGGGCGGAGAATACGCACGTCCAGACGCACCGTACTAACGAGGGCGCTCGCGGGCGCCCTCTGTCATTTAGAGGTTAAAATGCACCGCACAGCCGTCTTCGTTGACGCGGGCTATGTTTTTGCTCAGGGGTCCGTTCTTCTGACCGGCACAAAACAAGGCCGCGAATTCCTCTCCCTCGACATCCCCGGCATGGTCAGCGCTCTCAATCAAATTGTGAGCGTCGAAACTGGGCTCCCGCTGCTTCGAATTTACTGGTACGACGCGATGCGTGTCGGCCGCCCAACTCCAGAGCAAATGGCGCTGGCTGATACCCCAAACATCAAGATACGGCTTGGGCAGGTAAATTCCGCCGGCGAACAGAAGGGCGTTGATGCACTCATCATAACCGATCTGGCCGAACTCGCCCGGAACCAAGCGATTTCTGATGCTGTACTTGTCTCAGGAGACGAGGACGTTCGAGTAGGTGTTGTACTTGCACAGCAATTTGGGGTGCGAGTCCACCTGGTTGGGATCCACCCCAGCAGGGGTAATCAAAGTCGATCCCTTCTTCAGGAGGCTGACACAGCGACTGAATGGGACCTAGCGACGATTCGTACCTTTTTGAATTACTCTCCCCCGGTTGCCGCACCGACTTCCGGGGTAACACCCAACCCCGCCGCCGGTCTGGATGCTCACATTGAACCTCTAGTAGCAGCTCTGGCCCCGGCCGATCTGTCGGCACTAAAATCTCAATTTCGGCAAGCAAACCAAATGCTACCCAAAGAGCATGACACCGGCTTACTTCGAATAGGACGCATCTACTATTCGCAAGCTACACTCTCATCGACTGAGCGGGCGGCGTTGCGCACTGCGTTTGTTCGCCTGGTGCTGGCGAAATAGCCTAAACTCTCGTCACCTGTAGCCACAACGTTCCTTTTTTTGGCGGTGTCGGTCCAACGCTTCTTGGGCCGCCACAGATGTGGGGAAGGGGACAACACGAGCTTGGCCGCCTTTCCCAATGCGACCTCACTCCTGGGCTACACACCATTGCCCGAAGAGATCGAGTTGAATGTCCAGTCTATAAAAGCGGTGCATGTTTAGGGCAGCATCAACACGATGGAGAATTACGGCGCTCATGCCGTCACCAACGATAGCCTCGAAATCGTCGCCGGGCTGACATCATAGCTGCGCGCCAGCTCCTTCAACGTGGCGCCCTCGGCCCGGCGCTGGCGGGCCTCGGCCTGCTGCTGCGGGGTGAGGGAAGGGGGGCGGCCCATGTGCTGGCCGCGCGCCGTGGCCCGGCTGCGGCCTTCGGCCGTGCGGGTAGGGGTCACCGCACGATCTGTTAAAAATTGCACGCTAAGCAGCGCGGGGTATGAACGGAGCGCGAACATCGCGTAGCGGCCTGAAGCTGGCGTCGGGATTGGCGGCGTTCCAGACGTAATCCCCGGTCAGGGCGATGTGTTCCCATCCGAGTGGCGCGACATGCGCCAGAAGATCATCGGGAACGGCCGTCCCCTGGGCCCGCAGGTGCTTGACGGCCTGGTCGAGATAGGCGGTGTTCCAGTGGATAATGGCGGCGGTGATGAGGCTGAGCCCGGAGGCCCGGAAGCTCTGGTTTTCGAAGGTGCGGTCGCGGATTTCGCCCTGGCGATGGAAGAACACGGCACGGCGCAGGGCATTGCTGGCTTCTCCCTTGTTGAGCCCGGCATGGCTGCGCTGACGCAAGGCTGGGTCGGACAGCCATTGCAAGGTGAACAGGGTGCGCTCGATCCGCCCCATTGCTCGCAGCGCCCGGGACAGGGCGTTTCCGCCGCCGGCGGCGGCCAGCTTCCGTAGGATGATGGACGGCAGGACGGTGCCAGCAGCGATGGAAGTCTTCAACCGCATCAACTCGGGCCATTGCCCAAGGATGGCGGCGGTTTCGACGGCGTCGCCGATCAGCGGTGCCAGCAGCGGCCAATTACCAGACTTTTCGATGGTGTAGAGCTTCCTGTCCCTCAGATCCTTGATCCGGGGGGCGAACCGGTAGCCCAGCAGATGGCAGAGACCGAAGACATGATCGGTCGCGCCGGCAGTGTCAGTATAATGCTCGGCAATGCGCAGATCAGTCTGGTGGACATGATGCAGCAGCCCGTCGAGCACATGAGGCGCCTCGCTCATCGTTGCGGAGATGACGCGCGTGTGGAACGGTCCATACTGGCCGGAGACATGAGTATAGATCACCGCGCCCGGTTCGATGCCATATTTGGCGTTCACCGAGCCGCCGGCTCCGGCGCGACCAGCGGCCCGGAAATATTGCCCGTCCGAAGACGAGGTTGTTCCATCGTCCCAGATCGCCGCCATGGGGTGTTTATGATGTGCGTTGATGATGGCGGCGCGGGCGGCAACATAATTGTCATCGCTGATGTGCCATTGGGCCACGTTGACCAGATGGTGATAGCTGAGGCCCCGCGAGGCGTCGGCCATGCGGGCAAGACCAAGATTGGTGCCGTCGGCGAGCACCGCCGCCAGTAAGGCCGCTTTGTCGGCGGTGGGAAAACCGGTGCGCAGATGCGCGAACCTGTCAGTGAACCCGGTCCAGGCGTTAACCTCGCTCAGAACCTCCGTGATCCGCACCCGAGGCAGCATGCTGTTCAGCCGCAGCGCCAGATCGCGGGCCGCCTCGGGCACGGTGGGCGGCGTGCGGGCGATAAAAAGCTTGCCGTCCTCGATCTCTACCCCGTCGAGGTCGCCCCGCTCGGCCCGGGCGGCCACGAAAGTCAGACTCTCGCGCAGCATCTCTGTCCGGGTTTCAATGTAGCGATTGGGATCGGTCTCACCATCAACGCCGGTGGCTGTTCCTGTCCCGGCCGGGAGCAGATAGGTCTCGAATGCCTGATAATCCCGGCTGCCAGCGACCCAGATATTGCTGCCCCGCAGCTTGTCGCGCAGTACGGCCAGCACCGCTGTTTCGTAGAGCCGCCGGTCCACTGTGCCGCTGGCGAAGATCAGCTTGCGCCATTGCGGCGGCAGAAACGCGGACGGTGGCCGTTTGGGCAAGGTACGGATTGTGCCACGGCTCAAGGCGCGGAGAAGTTCCAGCGCGGCCAGGACGGGATCGTTCGGCGCATTCGACCGGAAATCCAAGGCGGCAAGGAAGCGGGGGCTGAACCGGCGGAGCACCGAATATCGCTCGGCCGCCGTGACCAGAATATCCTGATCCGCCACATCGGCGACAGCGCCGATGATGGGCAGCACGCCTTCGAGATGGTCCATGCCGATCTCACGCTCGATGACACTCACCCCATCCTCGCCATCTTCCTGCGCCTGGCGCAAAGCGGCGATCGTCCGGCGGAACAGCAACAGCGCCTTGGCGACATCGCGCCGTGTGGCCTGAAACCGCCGCTCATCGCGGTTGCGCGCCCGGCTGAACAAGGTGCCGACATATTTCTCGAACATGGCCAGGGTTGCGTCCGTCAGCCGGGTTTCAAGGCTTGAGATCTGGGCAATGAGAATGGCGGCGCGCCGCGCCGGTTCCAGATCGGCGATGTGCTGCACGGTCATGATCGCCCCCTCGTCGGTCAGCCGGGCCAGGCGGGCAGCATGGATACGACCAGCCCGTGAGGGATCAATGCCCAGGGCGCGGACATAATCGAGGTGATCGAGCAGGGAAACGATGTTGGAGGGGGCTGGTGATTCTGAATAATCCCGTAGCCAGGCGAAACGGGAGCGGCGCAGCTCGGGATCAACCGTCAGCAGTTCGGTCAGAGCGGCTCGCTCCGCATCGGACATCCCGGTTGCCAGCGCTTCGAATGTTTTCTTGCGAGCTTGGGCACGGGCGGCCAATCCAATCCGCTCAAGCACCATCGCCGGGGGAAGCACGACGCCGATCGTCCTCAGATGCGCAAGGATCGCCAGGATGATGGGTTCTCCCCGATCAGTAGCCCATGCCACATCACAGCCGATGCGGAGCGAACTGCGCCAATCGTTCAGCCCGAAGCTGCGCAGGCCCAGGTATTTCTGTAGTTCCACGGCATGCCCACGGCGTGTCTGGTCCCTGTCTGCATAATCAGCAAAAATGGCTGCTGGCACACCAATTTGATGGGCTACAAAGGCGATCATGGCCGCTGGTGGCTGGGTGGTAGGCCCCAAGCCAAACCCCGGATATCGAAGAAGGCATAGCTGGACCGCGCAGCCGAGCCGATTAACCGAACGCCGCTTCGTGCGGATGAGCGCGAGGTCATCCATACCGAGGGTGAAATGACGGACCATCTCGGAGAGATCCGTTGGGATCGAGAACAGGCGGATTCGCTGCTCTGAGGATAGCAGGGTGCGGGTAGACATCTTGGCGTCCCGTCAATGATGGCACGCCGTTCATAAACTGCTTGCCTTTTAAAGCAATTCTGCAACAGGATATTGAAAGGAAAATTCCGAGGAATTGCCGTGACCGTGAAAACCGTTCGCAAACGACCGTTTGTGAAATCAACCAAGCCAGCAAGTGTCGGTGTATTGCTTGGCTATGCCCGTGTGTCCAAGGGTGACGAGCAGAACAACGCTCTGCAAACAAAGGCGCTCAAGGTTGCCGGTTGCCGGCGTTTGTTTGAGGAGACAGCGTCTGGAGGACGGTGGGATCGAACCGAGCTGCATCGACTGCTTGATCATCTGCGGGAGGGGGATACCGTCGTTGTCTGGAAGCTCGACCGGCTGTCACGCTCACTGAAGGACGTGCTGCACATCATGGAGCGCATCGCGGAGGCCGGGGCAGGCTTCCGGTCGCTAACCGAGAACATCGACACCACGACGCCGGCTGGCCGAATGATGATGCAGATGGTCGGCAGCTTCGCCGAGTTCGAGCGTGCCATGATCCGGGAACGGACCTCCGCCGGCCTTGCAGCCGCCCGCGCCGAAGGTCGCATCGGTGGGCGTCGCAAGAAGCTCGATGCCGCCAAACGCCGCGAGATCGCCGAGAGCGTCATCACTGGCCGCAAGTCCGGGGCCGAGATGGCTCGGCTTTACAATATCAGTGCACCGACGGTGTCGCGCATCGTTGCTCAGCATCGCTCTGATCTGGCCTAGTTTGAGATTATCGACGGATCATCCGGTGGTGTTTTAAACGGCGACGCTTCAAGGCGCGGGCGCTGCCGCTTTCGGTTGAGATAGCGCTTCGATCAAGGGGCATTCCGCCGGCCCGCCTGCTTCGCATTGCCGAATGAGGGTTCCCAGAGTGACCTCGACCGCCCGCAGGTCGGCGATCTTGCGGCGCACGTCCTGACGATGGCGGATAGCAGCTTGTTTCACGTCCTCACAGTGGCGTTCATCTCTTTCGGCCAGGCTGAGAAGGCCGCGTACCTCGTCGAGAGAGAAGCCGAGTTCCCGGGCACGGCAGATGAAGGTGAGGCGCGCGATTTCGGCGGCGCCATAGATCCGGCGGCCGCTCTCGGTGCGCCGTGGCCGCTGAAGAACGCCGATCTTCTCATAGAAGCGGATTGTGTCGATGCCGCAGCCGGCTCGCCGCGCAACCGTGCCGATCGGCACCGATGGGCCATCGTTCCAAGTGGGGGAAGGACGCTTCTGACGGTCCGTTACACTGCTCAAAACATACCTCTTGATCCTGGAGTTACTCCAGGACCTATAGACCATCGTCAGATGGACTTGAAGGAGTTTGCGGCCATGCGGGCATGTTGTGATCATCCGGGTTCCGAACGCCGGCCCGGCCGGCGGCGTCTACTGACCAGCCGCGTGGCGATCATCGGCGGCCTTGCGCTCGCCGCTGGCGGTGGTCTCGCCGTCGGCGGTTGGGGCTGGCTGGTGGCCGCCGGTTTCGCGCCCGTCATCCTGGCGGTCCTGCCCTGCGCTGCCACATGCGGCCTCGGACTCTGCGTGCTGGGCATGAGCGGCAGGTCAAATTCGAATCCCACGCCCGCCCGCCCCGGGAATAGCGACGACATGATTCACGGGGGCGATCCTGGGCCGTCGTCTGCCACTCCATCACTCAGCCACCGGCAAAGCCCAAATGCCATTTGAGACCTTTGACTTCACTCGAATCGCCGCAACCGGAGACTTGGCATGACATCTCATACCCTGCGCGTAACTGGCATGACTTGCGAGCACTGCGCCCGCACGGTCGAGAAGACCCTCAACGGCTTCCCGGGCGTCCAGGCAAAGGTTGCTTATGATCGCGGCACCGCGCAGATCGACGGCGCCGATGGCCTTGATCTCGCGGCGCTGAGAGCCGTGCTGGCACCACACGGCTATGGGCTGGAGACGCTGGCCGGTGACGGCACGCGCGGCGCTGCGATCCCGCACGGGGGATTGCATATCGCCATCATCGGCAGTGGCGGCGCGGCCTTCGCGGCGGCGATCCGCGCCGCCGAAGCCGGCGCCCGCGTGACCATGATCGAACGGGGCGAGGTGATCGGCGGCACCTGCGTCAATGTCGGCTGCGTGCCATCGAAGATCACCTTGCGTGCGGCCGAGATCCGGCATGAGCGCGGGCACCACCCATTCGCGGGTATCGCGCACAGCGAGGAGGCCGTGGACCGGGGGGCCTTGCTCGCCCAACTGCGCGGCCGGGTCGAGGAACTGCGCGGCGCCAAGTACCAGAAGATCATCGACGACAACCCCGGGATCGCGCTGCTGCGTGGCGACGCGCGCTTCGAGGATGCGCGTACACTCGCAATTACCGCCCGGACCGGCGAGGTGACGCGCCTGACGCCAGATCGCATCCTCATCGCGACCGGCGCCGCGCCGATGATCCCGCCCGTTCCAGGGCTGACGGACACACCCTACTGGACCTCGACGGAAGCGCTGTTCGCCGAGGAACTTCCCGCCAGGCTCGCGGTGATCGGTTCGTCCTTCGTGGCCCTCGAACTGGCACAGGCGTATCGACGCCTTGGCGTCGACGTGACCGTGCTGGCGCGCAGTACCCTGCTTACGCGCGACGATCCTGAACTCGGCGCGGCGCTACAGCAGGCGTTCGAGATCGAAGGTATCCGCGTTCTCGGCGAAACCGAAGCTCGCCACGCGGCCTATCGGGACGGCCGATTCATCGTGGATACCGACGCCGGACAGATCGAGGCCGAGCGGCTACTGGTCGCAACCGGGCGCCGGCCCAACACCGAAGGGCTCGGCCTCGATGCTGCTGGCGTCGAGACAAACCGTGCTGGTGCGATCGTGGTGGACGATCACATGCGGACCTCGGCCGCGCACATCTACGCGGCCGGCGATTGCAGCACGATGCCGCAGCTTGTCTATGTCGCCGCGGCCGCCGGCACGCGGGCAGCAGTCAACATGACTGGCGGAGAGGCCAGTCTCGACCTTTCGGTGGTCCCGGCGGTGATCTTCACCGATCCGTCGGTCGCGACGGTCGGGCTCGACGAAGGGCAGGCGCGGGCGGCAGGGATCGAGACCATAGCCCGCCGTCTCGATCTGGAGAACGTGCCCCGCGCGCTCGCCAATTTCGATACGCGCGGGTTCGTGAAGCTGGTCGCCGAAGCCGGCAGCAACCGGCTGATCGGCGCGCAGATCCTCGCTCACAATGCCGGGGAAATGATCCAGACCGCAGCACTCGCCATCCGTCATCGCATGACGGTCCAAGAGCTTGGCGACACGCTGTTCCCCTATTTGGTGATGAACGAGGGGATCAAGCTCGCGGCGCAGACCTTCACGAAGGACGTGAAACAACTGTCCTGCTGCGCCGGGTGAACGGGACGCAGGGTCCCGGCAGGCCGGCGCGAGCAAGGATTCATGAACATGAAAGGAAAACACCAATGACAAGACCCAACGCCTCACATGGAACGGCTTTGCTTGCCAGCGTGGTCTTTCTCGGTCTCGCCTCGGCGACCGCGATGGCCGCGCCCTCAGGCAAGATGGGACCAACCAACGCGCCGGCACCACAAAACATGGTAGCAACCAATGCGCCATTCACCGTTGACGGAAAGAACGTCGAGCTGAAAACCTATCTGGGCCATCCGCTCGTGGTCTGGCAGGTCACCACCTGGCCCGAAGTAATGAAACGTCCAAATTTCCCACATAAGCGGACAAATGCGGAACATCACGCGGCCTGGTTGAGTTCCGCGGGGGCTGGTCTGAGCGGC
>NCFD01000270.1 GCA_002281005.1 Acidocella sp. 35-58-6
TCACACCCGTCACGTAGCGTGACAGTTCCCGGCTCTCATCCAACCGGCTGGCGATACCATCCAGCAAGGTACGCATCGCCTGGCCCGATAGCGTGATCCGCCGCTCACCATCGGCCCGGCCCGCTAGCTTCCGCGCCATGGGTGCCAAAAGTGCGGGTGGCTTGGCCTGTTCCAGCGGCTGGCGCGAGCGGCGGAAATGCTCCACCCACACCACCTCCGGGTACAGCCGCTGCACCTGGCGCAAATTCCAGAACACCCCGAAAAGCTCAACCAGCACAATTACGGTATTGATGACCGGATTCGCGGTGAAAAACCGCTCCAGTTGGGGTGAAACAACCGCCGCAATGCCGTACACCACAACAATAAATACCAGCATCCGAACCAGATAATTCGTCGGTTTGGTCATTGTTTACTTGCTCCAACGCCCAGCCCGACAATCGCCGAATCTGGGCCATGCCCTGCCACAGCGCCGTCAGCCCGTGGGATGATATGTGAAGGCGGCACCCCGCAGGCAACCAACGCATCCCGCACCGCCATCGCGCGGCTTAATGAGAGGCGCATGGGGGCCGACTTGTCCGAGGCATCAGCCGGCGCATAGGCATCAACCGCCACCAAGCCGCCAGCCCCGGCCTGCTGGCACAATGGCTTTAAGGCGGCTGGCGCACCAGCCGGCAAATCAGCACTACCTGGCGCAAATCCTACGCTCACCGGTGCCAGAGGCGTTGGCATAGGAGCCGGCGCAATCACTGGCGCCGCCGCGGGCGGCAATGCGGGGGCCGTCACCGGCGGCGTAACTGGCATCACAACCGGCGGCTTTGCCACCACCATCGTTGGTTTAGGCGCCAGATGCTTATGAACAACATGCGTAACCGGGCGAACCACCTCAGCCGAAACCCGCTCAGCCGTCAGTGACGGCATAACACCCGCCAACTGCTCCAATGCGTCCTGATGAATAATAACCTGCGCTGATGCCAGCGTGGGGGCCAAAGTGATGAGCAGGGCGAGATATATAGGTTTCACACGGAAACCTTAACGTTATCCCCGCGCCGCCGCCAGACCATCCACCACAACTTCGAGCAACTTCCCATGCAAATGCGGGTTCGCCGCCACCACGGTACTGGCCACCACGTCTTTGCCCTCGGAATCAGTCGCATAACCACCGGCTTCCCGCACAATCAACATGCCCGCCGCAATATCCCAAGGGTGAATGCCGCTCTCCCAATAGCCATCATACCGGCCCGCCGCCACCCACGCTAAATCCAGCGCCGCCGAGCCAAACCGGCGGATCCCGGCAACCTGCGGCATCAGCGTGCTCAAGGTGCGTGCAAACGCCAGCCGGTTGCCCCCCGAGGTTGCTGCAAACGGCACGCCGGTTGCAAACACCGCATCCTTCAATTCGCGGCGTGCCGAAACCCGCAGGCGCTTGTCATTCACATAAGCCCCCACACCCTTCTCGGCCCAGAACATTTCATTATTCACCGGCGAATACACCACCGCCGCCGCAACTTCGCTGCCGCCATCCGGCAACCGCCGCTCCAGCGCGATCGAGATCGCCCAATGCGGAATGCCGTGCAGAAAATTTGTGGTGCCATCAAGCGGGTCCACCACCCAGCGCCAAGCCCATTTGTCGCTGCCTGAGGCCCCGCTCTCCTCCATCAGCATCGCGTAGCCAGGCCGCGCCTTCTCCAAATCCTCGCGCAAGCTGGCTTCCGCCCGCGTGTCCGCCTGAGACACAAAATCCCCAGGCCCCTTCATGGAAACCTGCAAATTCTCAACTTCATTGAAATCACGCAACAACCGCTTCGCCGCTTTCTGCGCCGCCGCGTGCATCACCGTCATATGGGCCGAAAGACGAGGCATCATGGGCTTAGAGTCCTAAATAATCTGAGTATCTAAAACTCGTTATGGTGTGTCACCTGGGGCGGCTTTCGAGAACCGGAGCGGAGCGTACATGCCGTGCGTATAGCGCGCATTCGCAGCGACACGTAAGCACCGAATGCGCAGAAAGACGCCTCAGATGGCCACCAGAACGGGTTTTAACCTTTGGCCCGTTCCACGTAGCTGCCATCTTCGGTGCGCACGACCACACGTTCGCCGGCTTCAATGAAGGGGGGGACGAGGGTTTTAACACCATTGGAGAGTTTGGCGGGCTTGTAGGAGGAGGAGGCGGTCTGGCCTTTTACCACCGGGTCGGCTTCCACAATCTCAAGGGTGACGTGCGGCGGCAGGGTCATACCCACCGGGTCGCCTTCCACCAGTGCCACGGAAACCGCCATGTTGTCCTGCAGGAAGGGCGCGGAATCGCCCAAAATCGCAGCGGGAACCATGAATTGCTCGAAGGTTTCGGGGTCCATTAACACCAGGTTTTCACCATCGGCGTATGAAAACGTATAATCACGGTCCTCGGTGGTCAGGCGCTCCACGGTATCGGCGGTGCGCCAGCGCTCGTTGGTTTTGTTGCCGGTCTTGAGGTTGCGCATCTCCACCTGGATGAAGGCGCCGCCCTTGCCGGGGGTGATGATCTGCTGCTTCAGCACGGTCCAGCGGTTGCCGTCATGTTCGATCACCTGACCGGCGCGGATAAGATTTGCCTGCTGTTTCATAGAGCACTCTGCTTTGTGTGTGTGGGT
>NCFD01000006.1 GCA_002281005.1 Acidocella sp. 35-58-6
TGTTTTGCCCAACATATTGCACGACATTTAAAAAATAGTGGTTTTACCTATTATGTCAGCGAAAACCACCATCCAGTTGTGCCGCAGGCTATTGCCGACCGGATGGGCTACGGAGTTTTCACGGCACGCTACGGTAATATCTATACTGCCCGCCAGTGGCGTCAATTACTTGAAAGGGCCTATGGAAGTTTTGACCCGGTCGATGGGGTTTGGCAACATAAGGGTGGCTTTGTTGACGCATTCCGCCCCCGAATTGAAATTAAGCCCTTTACCACTGAATTTGAAGTAAGACATATGCGCGAACCACACTTCAAGGCTGTGCGTGAGGCCGTGGAAAATGCCGATTACTTCATTTTTACCCTTGGGTTAACAGAATGTTGGGTATCAAAACTTGATGGTGCTGTGTATCCACTTTGCCCAGGTGTTGCTGGCGGCACTTTCGACGAAAATATTTACGAGTTTCACAATTTTACAGTCTCCGAAGTTGTAACCGATTCGCAGGCCGCCTATGCTATATTGCGTGCGAACAACCCAAATATTCGCATCATTTTAACAGTTTCTCCTGTGCCTTTAGTGGCAACCTATGAGCCTCGAAGCGTATTAACCTCGACCATTTGCTCAAAATCAATTCTGCGAGCCGCAGCAGACGAAATAGAGCGTGCACATCCGCAGAATATTGCTTATTTCCCCTCCTATGAGATCATCACAGGCCCGCATGCCGGGAATTTCTATTTTGAAGCTGATAGGCGAGAGGTCACAGAGGCGGGGGTAGCCCATGTAATGCGGCTATTTATGCGCCATTATACAACAAGAGATATAAAAATCGATCCACTACCATCGTCACAGCCACAAACAACCAACATGGAAATCATCAAAAAACAGTCAGCGGTTATCTGCGACGAAGAGGTTATGGATCAAGCCCGAAGCGCTTTGGGTGAACTGCCTCATTAATAACTGGGACGACTTTAATACGCATGACAAATGTACTCAGACAAGTAATAGCCTAGCGCTCCGCCACTCGTAACAACCGCAAAAAATTACCGCCCCATATTTTCCCCAAAGCCTCCCGGTCATACCCGCGCTTGAACAATTCCTTGGTCAAATTCGGTGCTTGCGCGGCGTTCATGAAGCCCTTCACGCCGCCGCCGCCATCGAAGTCGGTGCCGATGCCGACATGGTCGATGCCGATTTTTTTCACGGCATAGTCCACATGGTCGGCAATATCGGCCACGGTTAAATCACTGGCACGGGCTTTGGGGCGCAAGAAGTTCGAGACGATGGTGATCTGCACCAGGCCACCAGTGGCGCCCAGCGCTTCCAGTTGCTCGTCATCGAGGTTTCGCGGGTGGTCACAGAGAGCACGAATGCAGGAATGGGTGGCCAGAATTGGCGTGCGTGAAAGGGCGGCCGCCTGCAGCATGGTGGATTTGGCGGCGTGCGAAATATCCACCAGAATTCCCAATTCGTTCATCCGCGTCACCGCGGCCCGGCCAAGCTCTGAAAGCCCGCCATGTTCCGTGGTTGCGTTGCCCAAACTGGCCAACGGAATGGCGGCATCGGCCAGGGCGTTATGGCCGTTGTGCGTGAGGGTCATGTAACGCACGCCACGGGCGGCAAACTCATCCAACGCTGCCAAATCCTCACCCATGGCGTAGCCGTTCTCAATGGCAGGGATGATGCCGGTTTTGCCCTCTGCAAAGGCGGCCTCAATGGCATCCACCGTGCTGGTTAGTACCCCGCCCGAGCCATCTTTTGGGGCCATGGCCGCGATGGCATCCAGCATCGCCCGCACGCGCAACGCCGCCCCTTCATGGCCGCCAGCATCGCGCGGCCCCTGCGGGATATAAGCGGCAAAACATACAGCGGCGATCTGGCCAGCTTTTAGCTTTGGCAAATCCACGCAGCGCGGTCCGTCCTCAAACGGGCTTGGGCCGTTCGGCCATGGAATATCCACATGGGTGTCAATGGCAAGCAAACCGTCGTGCGGGGAAAATTCTTTCATACGCAATCGTCAATTGAGTTCAGCGCAGCGTCAAGCGCCTTGCGCATCACCGAGGGTAAAGGCGCGGTTTTGGCCGGCGCGGCCAAGGCACCTGGGGGCAATTTTGGCACCACCGCTAATTTCACCTGCAACGTAAGAGAAAAATGGGTGAACACATGCGCAATTTCGCCAGCGTCCCGCCATCGTGCGGCCACCGGGGGCTGTTCGGGCAGGGCCAGCATACCGCCCAACAGGCCCGAGGGCGGGCGGCGGATGAGACAAACATTCCCGACTTTATCTAGCAACACATAGGCCACGCCCGCACGGCGCGGTCGCTCAGGCTTTTTGGCGCGGGCAGGCAGGCTGGCGGCATTTCCTTGCGCGTAAGCCCGGCAGGCACCGCGCCACGGGCAACGTTCACAGGAAGGACCACGCGGCGTGCAGATGGTTGCGCCCAGGTCAAATAATGCCTGGGCAAAGTCGCCGGGGGCTTTACGGGCGGCTTTATCCTGCATGAATTGCGCTGCCGCATGGGCAATGGCTGGCTTGGCTGCAGGAATCGGCGCAGTAATGGCGAATATACGGGCTGCGACTCGTTCAATATTGCCATCCACCGGCAGCACCGGCAGGTTGAAGGCAATCGCGCCGATGGCGTTGGCCGTATAAGGGCCAATGCCAGGCAAAGCCCGCAAACCTTCAATGGTATCAGGAAATCCGCCCAACGCCGCCACTTGCTTGGCGCATGCGTGCAAGTTGCGGGCGCGGGCATAATAGCCAAGTCCAGCCCACATCCCCAGCACCTCGTCCACCGGAGCGGCTGCTAAATCGTCAATAGCCGGATACGCCGCCAGAAATTTGGCGTAATAGGGGATCACGGTGGCAACCACGGTTTGCTGCAACATGATCTCGGAGAGCCAGACATGATATGGATTTGCCATCTCGCCAGGCGCAGAACGCCACGGCAAATGCCGGCGGTAGCTGGCATACCAGGACAGGAGTTTTTTGGCGGATGGTAAAAGCGTCACGCAAACAGGATGTGCCCCTGGAGCCGCCGCCGCGCAACTTTGCGGCACGCGGCATCGCTGCTCTTATTGCACCCATCGTCCGCCCGGCCTTTCGCAAACGCGCCCCGGCGGCGGCGCAATTGCTGGCCGACTGGGACAGTTTGGCAGGACCAGAGTTCAGCACGCGCGCCGCGCCCGTAAAATTTGCCGGAGGTACGCTCACCCTGGCATGCAGCGGGCCGGCCGCGATGGAGCTGCAATATCATGGAGCCGCCTTGATCAGCCGCTTGAACCTAGGGGTTGGCCAACAAATGGTGGAACGCCTGCGCTTTGTGCAGCAAAGCCCCGGCATCACCGCCCGTGCAACCAACAAGCCATCGAACATCGCCATAACACCGCCCAAAAACCTGCCCGAAGGCCCTTTGGGGGAGGCTCTGGCAAAATTATATGAGGGCATCACCCGAAAGGGCTGAACTTACGATTCGACTCTTCCCCCGATTTTTGAGTAAACTACATATAGAGGAAATTATGCAGATATCTCGCCGTTCAATACTATCCCTTGTGGGCGCCACCGTTTTATCGCCATCAGCTTTTGCGGCGGGCAACACCAGTGACCCCTTTGGTCAGCGCTCAATTGGTTCGCCCAAGGCGCCCGTCACGGCGGTCGAGTATTTCTCACTCACTTGCACCCATTGTGCTTATTTTGGCACGACGATTATGCCCAAAGTTAAGCCCAACCTGGTCGATACTGGCAAACTTCAAATCATCTACAAAGACTTCCCTCTCGACGGGGTTGCACTGATGGCGGCCCAGGTTTCCCGCTATCTGCCAGCAGACGAATATTATCCTTTTATTGAGACACTCTTCGCCAGCCAGAGCGACTGGGCGTTTACCCCAGGCATCGACTACAAAAAAGCGATCTATAAATATGCAGCGTTGGCAGGAATGGACCAAGCCACATACGACGCGGCGCTGGCCGATGACAAACTAAAGGCCTTCATTCTGCAGGGGCAGCAGGAAGCCGAAAAAATGTACCACATCAACGCTACGCCCAGCTTCCTCATCAACGGCACGCTCCATACGGGTGCCATGGAATATGATGAGTTTGCCTCAACAGTCGCTGCCGCCGCCGCGAAAGGATAATCATGCCCGCTCGTTTTGCCCGCCTGCGCATTGCTGGGTTCAAGAGTTTCGCTGATGCAACCACAGTGGAAATTCTACCTGGCCTGACTGGCGTGGTCGGGCCGAACGGGTGCGGCAAATCCAATGTTATCGAGGCATTACGCTGGGCTATGGGGGAGGCCAACGCGCGCAATATGCGCGGTGGCGAAATGGAAGACGTTATTTTTGCCGGAACCGCCGGGCGGGCGTCCCGCAACCTGGCGGAAGTGACACTGACGCTGGAAGAAACCTCCGGCCTTGCACCACCCCCCTTCCATGAGGCTGCTGACCTGGAAATTTCCAGGAAAATCGAGCGTGGCTCGGGTAGTTCATACCGCGTGAACGGTAAGGAAGCGCGGGCGCGGGACGTTCAAACTTTGTTTGCTGACTTAGCCTCCGGTTCCAGGGCTTCGGCGATGGTCAGCCAAGGCCGAGTCGGTGCGCTAGTTAACGCCCGCCCCGACGAGCGACGCGCATTATTAGAAGAAGCTGCCGGGATCACCGGACTACATGCCCGCCGGCATGAGGCAGAGTTAAAGCTGAAAGCCGCCGAACAAAATCTCTCCCGCGCCGAGGATTTGAAAGGGCAGATCGAGTCGCGCTTGGCTGAGTTGAAGAAACAATCGCGCCAGGCAAGCCGCTACCGTAATCTCTCGGGTGCCATTCGCGCCGCCGAGGCCGAACTTTTGGCGATCCAACGCGCCGTGGCGCAAGCCGCACAAACGGCGGCGCAGGCGGCGTTCAATTTAGCCGACGCCAAAGTGACCGAAGCCACGATCGCCAGCACTGAAGCCGCCACCTACGCGGCAGAGACTGAAGCATTACTGCCGCAATTACGGAGCACTGAAGCCGAAGCCCGGACCTTACTGGAACGGGCGCGTATAGCGCAGGAGCAATCCGCCGAAGCCGAGACCCGCGCCCGTGCCAGCCTCACCGAGGCTCGGATGCGGGTGGATACTCTCGCACGTGACCACGCCCATGCCAGCAAGCTCGCCGCTGATGCGGAGGCTGCGCAGAACCGGCTTGATGAGGAACAAACGCGGCTGCTCACCGAGCTTGTGTCGGCTCCGGCATTGCTTGAGGCGGCCGGCCAAGCCGAGGACGCAGCGTTGGAAGCAATGCGCGAAGCGGAAGCCGCCGCAAACCGCGCGACTGAGGATGCTGCGCGAATCGCGGCTGAATCGGATGCTGCCCGTCGAGCATTAGGCGAAGCCGAGTCACGGGCGAAACGAGCTGCCAGCCGCCGTGCTGAGATCGAGGCCGAATTCAATAGGTTGTCGGAGACCTTAGTCCCCGCTGAACGCGTTGCCACGGCTGAAGCCGAACGCACTGCGGCGGAAGCGGCATTATTAACGGCCAGGGAAGCTGTCACGGTTGCGGAAGGAGAGCGTGCCAGCGCCGAAGCGGCCCTTGCCGCCGCCCGGACCGAGGCCGCCGCCGCCGATTCGGCTGCTACAAAAATTGCCACCGAATACGACGCCCTTGCAGCGCTTCTGGCACAAAAATTTGGCCGCGAGGGCGCGCCCATCCTCGATTCCATATCGGTACCACCCGGCCTCGAAGTGGCTTTAGGTGCAGCGCTGCGCGAGGAGTTGTCGGCGTCAGCAGAGCTCGCAGCAGCACGGCATTGGCGCCAATTACCGCCGCTCGAACTCACTGTGGTTCCCCTGAAATCATTTGCAAACCTGGTAACAGGACCTGCCGCCCTTACGCGCGCACTCTCACATATATTATTGCTGCCCGATGGTGCCGACGGGGATATTCACCAAGGTAATTTGACGCCTGGACAAATTCTGGTGTCACGCGAGGGTGCGGTTTGGCGCTGGGATGGTTATACCATCCGCCCCGGCGCTACCTCCGAAGCTGCGGTCCGGCTAGCCCAGCGCAACCGTCTCAATGCCCTGGAGGCGGAACGCGCCACGACCCGAACCGCCGCCGAGTCCGGTCGCGCGGCACGTGCTCAGGCCGAATTGACCGAGCGCAGTGCGCGTGCCGCTGAACAAGCGGCGCGTGACGCGAGACGATCTGCTGAACAACGCTTCGATCGCGCCCGTAGCGAGGCCGTGCGTTTGGTTGCGGAGGCAGAACGTGCCAGCGCCAAGCTCGCCACGGTCAAGGCTCAATATGATCAGACCTCCGCCGAAGCTGCCGAAGCACAGGCAATTTTCACTGATATTCAGTGTAAAGCAGCCGAACTGCCTGACATTCATGTTGCGCGTGCTGCCGTAGAGGCCGCGAGGGCTGCCCTGAACACAGCCCGGCAAGCAGAATCAGCAGCCCGCCGCGAACTAGAAACGCTAAGGTCTGCGGACGCGGCAAGAACTAAACGGCTGGAGATTTTGGACCGGGAGCGTGGCGATTGGGTTGAGCGGGCGCGTGATGCGTCCGACCGCCTGACTGACCTTACCGCCCGGCGCACCGAAGCTGAAATAACCGCAGCCGGACTCACCGACGCCCCTGCTGTTGCTGCCGCGGCACGCCGCGATGCTTTGGATGCGCTGGGCGCCGCCGAAGCCAGCCACCGGCGTGCTGCAGAAGCTCTTCATGTGGCGCAGACCAATGCTGACACCGCCGCCCGCCAGGCGCGTGCCGCCGAGACGGCGCTCAGCAATGCTCGTGAAGCGCGGGCCCGCGAGGAAGGCAATATTACTGCCGCCAATCATGCCTGGGGTACGGTAGCTGAGCGGATTTTGGAACGCCTGGGTGCCACGCCGGCACTGCCTGACCCGCCGGCTGACCTCACGCCCGACTCCGAGGACAAAGCCCGCAAACGCTGGGAGCGGCTGACCCGCGAACGCGAGGAAATGGGACCGGTCAACTTGCGTGCCGACATCGAAGCCGAGGAGGCTGAGGCCGCGATCGCGACCATTGAGCGTGAGCGCGACGAAATTACTTCGGCAATCGCCAAGCTTCGCGGGTCCATCGGCCACCTCAACCGGGAGGGCCGGGAACGGCTTTCCGCGGTATTTACCGAGGTTGATAAGCACTTCCAGACCTTGTTCTCCCGGATGTTCGGGGGCGGTAAAGCCCACTTGGCCCTGGTCGGTTCAGATGACCCACTAGAGGCTGGCTTAGAAATTTACGCCCAGCCGCCCGGCAAAAAGCTCGCAACACTGTCCCTGCTGTCAGGCGGCGAGCAGGCGCTGACAGCGCTTTCACTGATATTCGCGGTGTTCAAGTGCAACCCCGCCCCCATTTCGGTGCTGGACGAAGTCGACGCTCCTCTTGATGATGCCAACGTGGAACGGTTCTGCTCCCTGCTTGAGGATATGGTCCGTGAAACCGGCACGCGCTTCCTGGTTGTGACCCATCATCACCTGACAATGGCCCGAATGGACCGGCTTTACGGTGTCACTATGCAGGAGCGCGGAATTTCCCGGCTTCTGTCGGTCGATCTGGCAAGAGCGGTCGATATGATAGAGCCAGCAGGCCATGCGATGGCTGCCGAATAAGGATTATTCCTAAGTATCACTTTATATCTTCGGGCATTCTTGACACAGGTAGGGGGTATGGGTAGCAACCCCTCAATTACCAGCGTCTGTTACAAGGGCGCTGAAAACAGGTGCATGAACGAAAGTCGAGACAAAGACACATTCGAGCAACGTCTGGCGGCAGCGCAAGACAAAGTGGGAATGACTCGGCCTAAGGCGAACGAGGCACAATCTGGTGCCGGTGCTGCGCAAAAGGCAATCAATCTCGCCATGCGTCTGGGGGTTGAACTGGTGGCCGCGATGGTCATCGCCGTGGTGATTGGATGGGGGCTGGACCGGCTTTTTCATACCAAACCATGGCTGATGGTCATGATGGTGCCAGTGGGTATGGCGGCTGGGTTGCGCAATTTGGTTCGCGCCACCGGGTCGAAAACGGGTAACAGGGAAGACTGACTATGGCGGGCCCATCGATCGACGCGCTTGGACAATTTCGTCTCTCAACAGGCCTTGGGCCTTTGGGTGCTGCGGTCAATTTCACCAACTCCAATGAGGCCATGCTCGCCAGCGCTGCGATCATCGTGGTGCTCTTTGTGCTTGGTTTACGCTCCCGCGCCATCGTACCAGGCCGGCTGCAAGCCTTGATCGAACTGCTGTACGAGTTTGTTCGCAATATGTGCGTCGATACCATCGGCGAGGAAGGACTACGGTTTTTCCCTCTGGTGTTCACGTTGTTCAGCTTTATTCTGCTGGGCAATTTACTGGGACTATTCCCCTACTTCTTTGCCTTCACGAGCCATATCGCTGTCACATTATCGTTGGCGCTGTTTGTGTTCGTGTTTTCAACCGGCGTTGGGTTTTATACCCACGGATTCCGGTTTTTCAAATTTTTTGTTCCCGAAGGCGTACCGGTATGGTTGCTGCCTTTGCTAGTGCCTATCGAGATCATTTCCTACCTGTCGCGCCCGGTTTCACTGTCGGTTCGTTTGTTTGCAAACATGACCGCCGGCCACGTGATGTGGGAAGTTTTTGCCGGGTTCATGCTCCTGCTGACAGCAAGCTTTGGAATTCTCGGGGCTTTCGCTTCGGTTGTGCCGTTGGGGCTGAACGTAGCACTGGTTGCCCTGGAGTTGCTGGTGGCGGGCTTGCAAGCCTATGTGTTCGCCATTCTCACCTGTTTGTATCTGCACGACGCCGTGCATATGCACTAATCGACTATTGATTTTGCTTAGAAGTTTCGGAAAGGAACATTAAATGGACGCAGCTCAAACCGCCCTTCTCGCCAAAGACATTGGTGCGGGCCTTGCCACAATCGGCGTTGCTGGTGCCGGTGTCGGTATCGGTAATCTTTTCGGCTCATTCGTCTCCGCGGTTGGCCGTAACCCGGCCGCGCGCGACACAATGTTCCGTGACGTGCTGCTCGGCTTCGCACTGACCGAAGCAGTTGCTTTGTACGCGCTGGTCATCGCTCTGGTTATTCTCTTTACCTGATATGATCCGCCGCACCGCCTTCGCGCTCGCGCTCAGCATGGTTCCCGCCGCCGCCATGGCGGAGGGCACCATGCCGCAAATGGACTTCCAAAATCCGCTCACTGCATCGCAAGTGGTGTGGATGGCGGTGATTCTGGTGGTGTTGTATCTGACCCTCTCGCGCTGGGGCCTGCCGCAAATTGGAAGCGTGCTCGAAAATCGGGAACGCCAGATTGCGCGGGACCTGGAAGCGGCTCACGCCGCCAAAGCGGCAGCGGATCGTGCAGTGGCAGAACTGAATGCGACCATGAAGCAGGCCCGCGACAAAGCCCAGGCGGACATTGCTAAGGCCGAGGTGGAATCAAAAGCGAAGGCTTTTGCCGACGCCAAAGTGCTGAATGATAAATTGGATGCGCAGCTCGCATACTCAGAAAACCAAATTTCTGAAGCGCGTATTGCTGCTTTAGCGGCCATAAAACCTGTCGCTGCGGACGTAGCCACCACGCTCATGGCTCGCTTAACAGGCAAAACCCCTGATGAAGCGACCCTCACCCCTGAGATCGACGCCGCCCTTCTGGCCCGCCAAGCGGCCTGAGGCAGGAATAAAACCATGGAATATCAAGCTTTTCACGACGTACCTTGGGAACATGGTTCATTCTGGGTTGCGGTCGCTATCATCATTTTCGTTGTATTGTTCGCAAAGAAAATAGTTGCTCCCGTCACCACAATGCTCGACGCCCGTACCAACGCGGTGCGGGCAGCTCTCGATGAAGCTGCAAAACTAAAAGCTGAGGCCGAAGCCATGTTGGCCGCCGCAATGGCGCGCCAAGCCCAAGCCATTGAAGATGCCAAAGACATCATTGCTCATGCCGAGGCCGAAGCAACCCGTACGCGCCTCGAACTGGCTGCAGAAGCTCGCGCCATGACCAAGCGCCGTGAGCGTTTGGCGCTTGATCGTATCGCCGCAGCCGAAAAAGCTGCGCTAGAGGAGGTCCGCAATGTTGCGATTGACATCGCCACGGCTGCCTCAACCCAACTTCTCAAAGCCGGCTATGCTGCTGAAGCCGATGCCGGGATGATCGACCGGGCGATCGCGGGTGTTCCCGCCGCTCTGCGGTCATCGGTTCAGTAGTCTTCACGTTACACACGGCCGCGAGGCCAGCAGGTCCAAGAAACACCCAAGCATCAAGCCGAATATAAGTTGCTAACCGGATTGATTTCGGTAGAGTGAGAGAGCTTGCGTCCCACACGTATCTCTTATGTGTTCGGCCGACAGACATTAGAGTGTATTCAATTGGGAGATATCTATGAAGAAATTATTAGCCACAGGGGCGCTGGCCGCTTTGGCATTTGGTTTTGTGGCAAACGTGCCGGCGAACGCCAAAACCCTTACCGAGATCAAATTTGGTGTGGACGCCACCTATCCTCCGTTCGAGAGCATGTCGCCAAGCGGTCAGTTCGTTGGGTTTGACATCGATCTTGGCAAAGCGATTTGCGCCGACTTGAAAGTTAAATGCGTGTTTGTCGCGCAGGGTTTCGACGGGATCATCCCCGCTCTGCAAGCTCGGAAATTTGATGCCATTCTGTCTTCGATGACGGTGACGCCAGCCCGCGAACAGCAGATCGATTTCTCGTCCGAGATGTATAATGAGCCCACAAGCTTGATCGCCAAAAAAGGCGCAGGCCTGAAGCCAACCGTTGAAAGCCTTAAAGGCAAAACTGTTGGCGTTGAGGCCGGCACTATCCAGGAAACCTATGCCAACACTTACTGGAAGCCCAACGGCGTGAACGTGGTGTCCTACCCAGGTCAAGACCAAGTGTATGCCGACTTGCTCTCTGGGCGGCTCGATGCTTCGCTGCAAGATTCCGTTGAAGCTGATTACGGATTCCTGAAAACGCCGAAGGGCGCCGGCTATGCGCTGGTTGCGAACGTAACAGACGATCCGAAAGACGTTTTGGGGTCATACATCGCAATCGGGATCCGGAAGGATGAACCAGACCTCAAAGCTGCGATCGACAAAGCCATCGCAACCATTATCAAAAATGGTACTTACAAAAAAATTGAGTCAAAATACTTCAATTTTGACGTTTACGCCGCGACCCCCACCAAATAATTGCAACAGCGGTCATGCTGAGTTCAATAGCATGACCGCCTTCCTTCGTTTCATTTCAGCCGGAGTTAGGCGATGCTGACTCTCAATGGCTATGGCCCGCAAATTATTGCCGGCACCGTTACAACCATTGAACTTTCCATTCTGTCGCTGCTGGTATCCTTCCTGATCGGCCTCATCGGCGCGTCTGCCAAACTATCGAAAAATCGTGCCGCGGCCGCCATCTCTACCGTTTATACAACCATTGTTCGCGGCGTGCCGGACCTCGTTTTGATGCTGTTGATATTTTACAGCCTCCAAATTTGGCTAAACGATATTACCGATTACTTAGGCGCTGCCCAGAGTTACATCGATATCGAGCAGATCAATCTCGATCCCTTTACCAGCGGGGTCATAACGCTCGGCTTCATCTATGGCGCATATTTTACCGAAACCTTTCGAGGCGCGTTCATGGCGGTGCCCCGAGGTCAGCTTGAGGCCGCGAGGTCATTCGGGATGAAGCCCGCATTGGTATTTCGCCGGATATTATTCCCGCAAATGATGCGATTTGCTTTGCCTGGCTTGGCCAATAATTGGCAGGTTATATTGAAGGCGACAGCCTTGGTATCGCTCATCGGGTTAACCGACGTTATCAAAGCCTCCCAGAATGCCGGGGAAGGAACCTTCCGCACCTTTTACTTCATGAGCCTTGCCGGCCTAGTGTATCTGGCGCTTACCACCGTCTCGAATGGGGTTCTTATGCTCCTGGAACGTAAATTCGCTGTCGGTGTTCGCAAGGCGGTTCTATGATTTATATCCTCCAGAATTATTGGCAGGCGCTACTATATTCTGACGGATATACCATGACTGGCGTCGCTATGACCCTGTGGTTGCTGGTGATCTCGTGCTTCATTGGGTTTATAATCGCGGTTCCACTTGCCATCGCCCGTAATGCCCGTAATCCCCTGGTTTGGTTTCCAGTTTGGCTTTATACGTTTATTTTCCGCGGTACCCCGCTTTATGTGCAACTACTCATAATTTACACCGGGTTTTACAGCCTTGATTTTGTCCGTGAAACGGCACCGCTCAACGAGTTTTTCCGGCAGGGCATCAATTGCACAATTCTGGCCTTTGGCCTCAATACCGGCGCCTATACCACTGAAATTTTTGCCGGCGCGATCAAGGACACCGCGTTTGGTGAGGTCGATGCAGCCCGCTCGCTGGGCATGTCGCAATTCAAGCTTTATCAGCGCATCATTCTCCCTGGTGCCCTTCGGCGGGCCCTACCGGTTTACAGCAATGAGGTCATCCTGATGCTGCACGCCACGACACTGGCCTTCACAGCAACCGTGCCTGACATCCTCAAGGTCGCCAAGGATGCGTACTCCGCAACATACAACCCCTTCGCATCGTTCAGCATCGCGGCCGTCTTGTATCTATGCATTTCGTTCGGGTTGATTTTTGCGTTCCGCAAAGCTGAACAACATTTTCTGGCGTTCCTAAAACCCTAGACAAGCCCTTTCTGAAGTCTTAGCTTACAACCTATGATGGCATTTAGGTTGTGAGTATCGCTCGCGTTCAAAGCTTTGCTTTCGCTGGCATCGATGCACTTCCGGTTGAGGTACAAGTTCAGATTTCCAGTGGCTTACCTAATTTTTTGATGGTTGGGTTGCCCGACAAAGCCGTCGGCGAAGCCCGTGAACGGGTTCGGGCGGCACTTACCTCGATGGGGCTGGCGCTACCACCTAAACGGGTATTGGTGAACTTGGCCCCCGCGGATGTTCTCAAAGAGGGCAGTCATTTCGACCTGCCAGTTGCTCTGGCCGTATTGGCCGCCATGGACGTATTACCGCTCGAGGATCTCGCACAATATGCTGCATTGGGAGAGCTCTCTCTTGATGGCCGCATAAACCCGGTTGCCGGCGTCTTGCCGGCGGCGATAGCCGCAAGCGGCCGGGAGCTTGGGTTGATCTGCCCTGAATCACAAGGGTCGGAAGCATGTTGGGCCGGCGACCTTTCAGTGCTCGCCGCACCTGACCTGCTCGCGTTAATTAATCATTTCCGTGGCACACAAATTATCTCCCCTCCTCCCATGGGCAAACTTGGCGCAGGTTACAAAACCCTCGATCTGGCCGACGTGCGCGGCATGGAGACGGCAAGGCGAGCGCTGGAAATTGCCGCTGCAGGAAACCATAACCTCCTGATGATCGGCCCCCCAGGCGGCGGAAAATCGATGCTTGCCTCACGCTTGCCCGGCATCCTGCCGGACCTGTCTCCCCGCGAAGCTTTAGAGGTCAGCATGGTGCATTCGGTGGCCGGGTTGTTGGACGAAGGCAGGCTCGTAACGCGGCCACCATTCCGTGAACCGCATCATTCCGCAAGCATGGCCGCCATATCCGGCGGCGGAAACCGTGCAAAGCCAGGTGAGGTTTCTCTGGCGCACCGTGGCGTATTATTCATGGATGAATTACCCGAATTTCCGCGCGCCACCTTGGAAGCCTTACGCCAACCGCTCGAAGCCGGGCAAACCACTGTCGCGCGAGCTGCGGCGCATATTACCTACCCTGCCCGCTTCCAACTTGTGGCAGCCATGAACCCGTGCCGCTGTGGCTATCTAGGCGATGCATCCCGCGAATGTGGGCGAGCCCCGCGTTGTGGCGAGGATTACCAAAGCAAGGTGAGCGGCCCGTTGCTTGACCGCATTGATTTGATCATTGAAATTTCACCCGTTACGCCCATCGAATTGTCGCGCGCCCCGGTTGGTGAAGCAAGTCATGTCGTGGCCAAGCGGGTCGCCATTGCCCGCAAGCGCCAGCGCGAACGCTATGGCGATGATGGTGCTCAAACCAATGCCGAAGCTTTGGCAGACCTTATATTTTTAAGCCCGGACGCCAAGAGATTTGTTGAGATGGCGGCCACAAAGTTGCGGCTTTCAGCACGAGGCTATACCCGCACCCTCCGCGTTGCGCGAACGATTGCGGACCTTGCTGGGTTAGATACGGTGGAACAGAGTCACGTGGCAGAAGCCTTAGCCTACCGTCACCGACTTCCGGGCCGCGCTGTGTTTGCGGCCAGCAGCGGAAGATAATTTGGGCGCCAAGGCTTTCTCCATGATCTGCTTCAAGGCTTCAGTGAATTTAAGCTTGTTGTTTTCCCGTTCAATCCGCTCAATAGCGTGTCTGCGCAATGCCGCCCACAAATCTTCGGTACAATATAAACGCGCAATTTGCCGGGCGAAACCTTTAGGGTCACCAACAGACGCAACGAGTAGCTCGGCCCCGGGCCGCCAGCCTAATTGATCAGCCAATAGAGATGTTGCAACACAAGGCAAGCCAAACGCTGCCGATTCATAAATTTTATACGGTGTGCCTGCTGCAAACCGCGTTGGCGCGATAAATATGCGGTTTTCGTTATAATATGGTTCCAAATCTGGCATATAACCATGAATTTTAATCATCGGTTCATTGTCAAAGGCGGACAAATCAATACGTGGGTCAACGTACCCCACAAAATTCAACAAAGGCACCTCTTCCATTTCCAACGCTAAGGCCGGCATGATTTCATTCAAATACCAATGCAATGAATCGAGGTTAGGACTGTCCTCCTGGTGAATACTCCCGACGAAAAGCAAATCTTTCCGAGAGTTATAATCTTGCCGCG
>NCFD01000271.1 GCA_002281005.1 Acidocella sp. 35-58-6
GTATGGATGGTAATATAACCATCCCGCTGAAAAATCACAAAATTTGATCCGGATTCTGCGCCGATGGAGGATATGTGCGTTGTGCAGGTGCTAAATTTCAGGTCATAAGGGGCCATTAAATGACTGCCATGCTCTGAGAGGCTTGACCACCGCAATGACTGATACGCCGCAAAACCCCGAGCCGAATGATGAATTTGCGGGCTTGAATCCGGCGGCGGTGCGTGGCGACGGAACGGCCTTACATTCGCGAGTGGCAGCGGTCATTTTTGTGGCTCGCTACCATGGGATTGAACTCTACGCGGAAGAGCTCAAGCCCAATCTTGACGGGCAGCCCCCTACCCCGCCGGAATTAATTGAATGGCTGCGTGAGTCGGGCCTTTGGGCGCGGGGCGGCCTGATGAATTTCCGCCAGTTGGTAAAAATTGATGATCCAGCTCCAATTATTCTGCTGCTTAATGATGGCAACGCAGCGATGGTGGTGGGACGTGATGTAGAAACCAATACCGTGCTGCTGCGCGACCCCTGCGGGCATCTGAGCGATCTGCCGATGCCGATTGATGAATTACGGCTTAAGCAGGTTTGGAGCGGCGCGGTGTTACTCATCCGGGCATCGCGGGCGGCGGCTGAGGAAGATCAACCCTTTAATCTTGCCATGCTGGGACGGCTGGTTTGGATTGAGAAAAAGACCCTCGGCGACATTGCCATATCATCGATCACGCTGACCATATTAAGCATCGTGCCGATTTTGATGATCATGGGATCGCTGAATGCGGCAATGCAGTATCACAGCCTCAATACCCTTTATCTCGTGATTTTTGTTGTGATCATCGCTTTGATCTTCGAGATGATCCTGACCTGGAGCCGCAAGATGATGGAAATCTCGGTGGGGTCCCGGCTCGATGCCAAATTGAACCTTTTGATTTTTGATCGTTTGATGGCGCTGCCGATTGAGTTTTTTGAAAAAAATCAGGCCGGCGACATCGCCTATAAAGTTCAGCAAATCTACCAGGTGAGAGCGTTTCTGACCGGCAGCCTGATGAACACCTTCATCGATGTCATTATGGTGCTCCTGATATTGCCGATATTGTTTTATTTGAATGCCACGCTCGCCTGGACCATTGTGATCGCTGCTGGATTTATTGCGCTGATTATCGGAATTTACATTCGGCCGATGGCGTTGATGCTAGGCCGCATGCTCAATGCCGAATCCGCCAAAAGCTCAGTGATTATCGAGAGTATCTACGGTATCCGTACCGTGAAGGCGCTGGCGTTAGAGCCGATGCGCGCGGCAGAATGGGACCGGCGGGTGGCGGACACTACGTTGCTGGCCACTGAAGCGGCTGAGTTGGCCAACTGGCCGGCAACGCTGACAATGCCATTTCAGCGTTACTGTCAGTTTGGTGTTCTGGCGCTCGGAGCGTATCTGGCGGTGAAGTCGAATAGCCCCTTGGAAATTACCAGTCTGTTTGGCTTTATGATGCTGGGCGGCCGGGTCGCCGGACCGCTCGTGAGTATTGCCGGGTTCATGCAGGAAGTGCAGCGCGCACAGGCCTCAATCGGCCAGGTCGGCGGTATTCTCAATCGCCCGACTGAAAAATGGGCACTCACTCATGGCTTGCGGCCGAAATTTGAAGGTGAGATTGAGTTTGATGATGTGACCTTCCGTTATGAGGGCACCAAAACACCGGCGCTGGATAAGATGAGCTTCAAGGTGCCCGCCGGTACCATGCTCGGGCTGGTCGGGCGCTCAGGATCGGGTAAATCCACCGTCACACGGTTGTTGCAAGGTATCAACCGGGATTACTCGGGCACCATCAAAATTGACGGCACCGACATGCGTGAGATTAACTTGCGGCATTTGCGCAAGAATTTTGGCATGGTGCTGCAGGATAATTTTTTATTCCGCGGTTCAGTGCGTGACAACATTATTGCCGGGCGGCCTGGAATTTCATTTGAGGATGCGGTGCAGGCGGCACGGCTTGCCGGGGCTGAAGAATTTATTGAACGGTTGCCGAACGGGTATAATACTTTCATTCAGGAAGGCTCGCCTAATCTTTCAGGTGGCCAGAAACAGCGGTTGGCGATTGCGCGCGCAGTTGTGTCCAACCCACGGGTGCTGATCCTTGATGAAGCGACAAGCGCACTCGACCCTGAGAGTGAAGCTTTGGTGAATGCCAATTTGTTGCGGATTGCTGCAGGACGCACCATGGTGATCGTCTCACACCGGCTGTCATCACTGATCGATTGCGACATGATTATGGTTCTCGAACGTGGCCGCACCGTTGATATCGGACCGCACGAGGAATTATTGGAGCGCTGTGCGATCTACCGGCATTTATGGCTGCAACAGAACCGCCATCTCGATCCGCAAAATCGTAAACAGCCGCCGGCCGCCATGGCACCGATGGAAGGTGATTGAAATGATATTCTCACTATTCCGCCGCCCAAAAACTGAAACCATGCCCGCTGATGACGCGCCGATGTCGCTACCGGTGCTGGAGTTTCAGTCGCCCACCGCAGCGGTATTGGCGCGGCCAATGCCGGCGATGGCACGGCTTTCCAATTTTTTCATT
>NCFD01000272.1 GCA_002281005.1 Acidocella sp. 35-58-6
CAAACTTAAATATTAAAACTCATCAACCGCGAATTCGGCATCCCGGTGCACATGCACCGACATCAGTACCCCAAACCCCAGCATCACCGCTGTCAGAGCCGACCCGCCATAGGAAATCAAGGGCAGCGGCACGCCCCCCACCGGGATTAACCCCATCACCATCGATAAATTCACGAAACAATATAAAAAGAAATTCGTCGCAATCCCCAGCGCCACCAGCCGCCCGAACTGGTTCTCCGAACGCACCGCGGTATAAAGCGCGATCGCCACGATCAAAAACAACAAAAACAATGTCGCGATGCTGCCGATAAATCCAAACTCCTCGGCGATAATGGTAAACACAAAATCGGTCTGTTTTTCAGGCAAAAAATTTAACTGATTCTGCGTACCGTGCAAAAACCCCTGGCCTGAAAACCCACCCGACCCCAGCGCGATTTTCGACTGAATAATATTATACCCTGCCCCTAATGGGTCACTGCCCGGATTCAAAAACGTAATAATGCGCGCCTTCTGATAATCATGCAGATGATGATACAAAACCGGTGCCGCAACCGCGATAATGGCAATCACAATTGCAAACTTCCACCAGCGCACGCCAGCCCCCAGCATCACGGTTGCGCCAATCGCGGCGGTGATCACCGCCGTACCCAAATTCGGCTCCTTTAATATCAGCCCAACCGGAATGAGAATTACCAGCAACGCAGGCAGCAAAAAAAACACATTGCCGATTCGCTCATAGCTCGCCCTATGAAAATACGCTGCCAGCGCCAGCACTAAAAATAATTTCATCAATTCGCTTGGCTGAATCTCCACCCCACCAACGCTCATCCAGCGTTTCGCCCCCAACCCGGTATGGCCAAACTTCATCACCACCACCAGCAGCAAAACCCCCAGCACGTAACCCGGCCACGCCGCCTTGGCAATCACCCTGATATCCACCATCGCAATCGCAAACATCATGATCAAAGCTGCACAAAACCGTATCAACTGGCTGTTGGCATAAGGCGTGGTCGCGCCCCCCGCCGCCGAATACAGCGCCACATACCCAATCCCCGCCAGGGCACACACGCAAATCACGAACAGCCAATTGATCCGCAAAAACTTCCGCACCAACCCAAACGAGCGGTCCTTGAATGGCCGGTGCAGTGAGATCGTGGAGCTATTCATGAAGGTGTCCCCGCATCCGAGACCTTGGTATTCAACGGCACATCGCGCCCGGCAGGGTCGTTGGTCAGCGCGTAGGTCATCAACTGCTTGGCAATCGGCGCCGCCACCTGGGCACCAAATAAACCATGCTCCACAATCACCGCCACCGCATAACGCGGCGCATCATAGGGCGCGAACCCCACAAACAACCCATTGGGCCGGTCCGCCCACGCCATCGTGGCGTCGTTAAAGTTCTTCTGTTTTTCAGCCGCGGTATTGTCATGCACCTGCGCGGTGCCGGTCTTGCCGGCCATCTGCACATTCGGCAAATCCAGCCGCGAACCATAAGCCGTGCCGCTCGGCGTGTTCACCACCTCAAACAGGGCCTGGCGCACCACCGCCAGATGCCGGTCATCCACATCCAGCGCCGGCCAGTCCCCCACATCCGAGCCATCCTGCAAATTACCATCAATCCGCCGCGCCATATGCGGCCCCACCTCAATGCCGGTCGCCACCCGCGCGATCATGGTGGCCAGCGCCATCGGTGTCACCTGCGTATAGCCCTGGCCGATCCCCTGCACCACGGTATTACCCGGCGCCCAATGCACGCCCCGGGCTGCCGCCCATTCAATCGTCGGCACCAGCCCTGGCGACGCATGGGGAATATCCAATTGCAAATCCACGCCAATCCCCAGCGTGTGCGCCATCTCGGCAATCCGGTCCACGCCCACGCCCAACGCCACCTGATAGAAAAACACGTCGCAGCTCACCTGCAGCGCAGTGGTCAGCGTAATGCTTCCATGCGCAATATGGTTGTCGCACCAGAACACATGGTCCCCCAGTTGAAACGAACCATTGCAGGTGAGAATTTTCTCCGGTGTCAACGAGCCATATTTCAACGCCGCCAACGCCACTGTCGGCTTAAAAGTGGAACCCGGCGCGAACAACCCGGCGATCGCCTTATTCTGCAGCGGGTGCATCGGGTCGGCCATCCAGCCTTTCCACACATCCGCCGGAATTCCTTTATCAAACAGCCCTGGGTCAAAGCCCGGATTGCTCGCCATCGCCAAAATCTCACCTGTCAGCGCATCCAGCACCACCGCCGCACCGGCCTGCGTACCAAGCGCCTGCACCGCCAAATTCTGCATCCCCACATCCAGCGACAACGCCACCGTCTGCCCAGGAATTCCGTTATCATGCGCCACCTGGCGCACCACCTCGCCATGCACGTTGGTTTCGGTCTGCACATAGCCGGGCGACCCCCGCAGCACGTCATCATTGGCCGCTTCCACGCCCGAGCGTCCCACCCGCATGCCCGGCAGCAACGGCGACGCGCCATCCATGTCGAGCGTGACTTCGCGCACTTCCACATCATTCGCCCGCTTTGGCCCGCGCGGTCCGATGCGCGGCTGCGCGAG
>NCFD01000273.1 GCA_002281005.1 Acidocella sp. 35-58-6
CGTTTATGCTCATCATGCGTCAAAGTGGGCGATTCGCCGGTGGTGCCCACTGGCACAATGCCATGCGTGCCCTGGGCAATCTGCCAGTTGATAAAACGAATAAATGTCTCCTCATCGATGCTACCATCTTCGTGCATCGGGGTGACCAGGGCGACCATTGAACCGTGAAACATGAATAACTCCTATCCTCCAGAAGTATTCTCTCAAGGGGTGGCCTGCAAGCCGGGGGATGCTAGAACATCGCATATGAGAGTCCTACTACTACTAATCGCCACCCTGGTCCCCTTACCAGTATTCGCCCAACAGGCCGCCTCGCCGCAGATTATGGCCGATGTCAAAGCTGGAGACTTCACGGGCGCTACCGCGCTCGCCCAAGCCACCGGCGACCCGCTGATGGTTAAACTAGTAACCTTCTTTCGCCTCACATCCGGCGGCGGCACCGCCGACGAAATTCAGCAATTCATCGCCAACAATCCAGACTGGCCCTACCAGGCCCGCCTTGCCTTCGACCTCGCACAGGCCAACGGGGTTCCTCATGTGAGCACCACCCCTGAACAGGTGCCATTTTTGGCGCAGGTGCAAACCCTGCATGATACCGGCAACGACACCCAGGCCGCCGCCCTCTGGACCTCACAGGGCAAAGCCGCCGCCGCTCAGGCCGATAATGCTGGGCGATTATTATTCTGGCCAGCACAGGACCAACTCGCTCGCGCCTTACTCATGGCTAATGATGCCAAGGACGCTTACGCCGTTGTCATTGCCGTCAATCCGCCCATTTCCGGCGCATCCGCCCGCTCGCAAATCGCCGACCGCGACTTTCTGGCCGGTTTCCTGCTGCTGCGCTTCATGCACAACCCCACCGCCGCCGCCGCCTGGTTCACCGACCTAGCCAGCTCCTCCACAGCCGTCATCACCCAGGCCCGCGCCTATTACTGGCTAGCCCGCTGCGAAACCGGCGACACTGCCAAAGCCGACTACCAGCGCGCAGCCTCCTACCCCACCACATATTACGGCCAGCTAGCCGCCCTGGCGCTGGGCGAAGACCCCGCATCCCTTGCCGCCCAAATCCGCAATGTTCAGGAGCCCAGCTTCAATGCCGGGCAGGCGCTCAATTTCGCTATGATGGAACTGCCCCGCGCCGCCGCTTTGCTGGTGCAAATGAACGACCCAGACGATGCCCAAATCTTCCTCAACCGCCTAGGCCAGACCGCTGCCGATGACCGCACGCGCGAGCTTGCGGCACGGCTCGCTTTAGGTCTTGGCCTACCCCAAAGCGCCGTCGCCATTGCCCGCAGTGCCGGCATTGCGGGTCAAATGCTGGTCCATGAAGGCTGGCCACAGCCCGTCATCCCGCCCAGCGGCGTGGACCCCGCCGTATCGCTCGGCATCATGCGCCAGGAAAGCAGCTTCGACCCTACCGCCATTTCCGGCGCCGGTGCCCGCGGCCTGATGCAACTAATGCCCGCCACCGCCCGCAAAACCGCTAAACTCAACGGGCTGCCGATCAACGGTAATCTATATGACCCCAACTTCAACATGGCGCTGGGCGTGGCCTACATTAACCAGCTCATCCTCAGCTTCGGCGACTGCCTGCCGCTCGCGGTGGCCGCCTACAACGCCGGTCCTACCAATGTCGCCAATTGGCTTGCCGAAAATGGCGACCCCGAGATGAAATCTGCACCGGGAGGTGCTAACATCATCGACTGGATAGAGGAGATCCCCTTCAGTGAAACCCGCAACTACGTGCAGCGCGTCACCGAAAGCATCGTGGTTTACCGCGCCCTGCAAACCGGCAGCGCCCAGGACCCTATCACGCGATGGATAACGCCATGAACACCGCTGAACTGATCGCTAGTGCTGGCGGTGCCGGTTATGCGCCCAAGGCCCCGGGAACCTTCGGCTCACTGGTCGGGCTGCTGATCGGTACCATCCTTCTGCAACTCGGCCACGGCCCCCTGGTCATGGGCATCATTATCGCCAGCATCATCGGGCTTTGGGCGGTATGGGCGGTCGGCGGCCAGAATGACCCCGGCTGGATTGTCATTGACGAAGTCGCTGGCCAGATGATCACCATGCTAGCCCTACCCCGCATCAGTACGCTCGGCCTGCTGCTGGCTTTCGGGCTATTCAGGTTGTTCGACATCTGGAAGCCTGGCCCGGTTGGTCTGGCAGACCGCCGCCACGATGCCATCGGCGTCATGGCTGACGACTGGGTTGCCGGATTGATCGGATTGATCTGCCTCACATTGCTGGTATGGCTACTGCCAGGAGGCTGGCTATGACCACTGTGCACAACCTCGCTGCCCGGCTGGTGATGAACTGCCGCGCTCGCAACCTCAGGCTCGCCACTGCCGAAAGTTGCACGGGCGGGCTTCTCGCTGGCGCCATCACTGAAATTCCAGGCTCCTCGGCGGTGCTGGACCGCGGCTTCGTTACGTATTCAAACGCTGCCAAAAGCGAGCTCCTCGGCGTGCCCCCGCAACTAATTTCATCGGTCGGCGCGGTGAGCGAGGCCGTCGCACTGCGCATGGCAACCGGTGCCAAACAACGCGCC
>NCFD01000274.1 GCA_002281005.1 Acidocella sp. 35-58-6
GCGGAAGCTGAGAAGCTGGCCAAGCGGATGGCCAAGGGCAAGTTCGACCTTGAGGATTATGCCAGCCAGCTCAAACAGATTTCCAAAATGGGCTCGATGTCGGGCATTTTGGGGATGCTGCCGGGGGTGGGCAAAATTAAAAAACAGATCGAGGATGCGAACCTTGATGTGACGATGTTTAAGCGTCAGGCCGCGATTATTGGTTCAATGACCAAGGCCGAGCGCAAGAACCCTGATTTGCTGAAGGCAAGCCGTAAGAAGCGGATTGCGGCGGGTTCGGGAACCTCCGTGCAGGATGTGAATAAATTGCTCAAGCAGTTTGATGACATGTCCACCATGATGAAGCGGATGAATAAAATGGGCGGCCAGGCTGCGATGATGCAGCAGATGCAGGCTGCCATGAACCAAAAGGGCGGGCGTCGTCCGTTCTGATATTTTAACTGTTTAACTGGAGAAAATACTATGGCTGTAAAAATTCGTCTGGCGCGCGCTGGGGCTAAAAAGCGTCCGTTCTATCATATCGTGATCGCTGATGCGAACAGCCCGCGCGATGGCAAGTTCATCGAGCGCGTAGGCACCTATAACCCGATGCTGCCGGCTGACCATGCTGACCGCGTGACCTTGGTGACCGAGCGTCTGACCCATTGGATCGCTAATGGCGCGCAGGCGACCGACCGGGTGGCGCGTTTTCTCGGTAAGGCCGGGTTGATCAAGATGCCGGTGTATGCCGCGCAGCCTGTGCAGTCCGCGCCGAAGAAGAAGGCGCAGGAACGCGCTGCTGAACGCGCCAAGGCGGCTGCGTAAAGCACAAAAATGAATGAGCGGTTGGTACTGATGGGCGTGATCGGCAAGCCACATGGCGTGCGGGGACTGGTGCGGGTGAATGCCTTCACTGAGGACCCGGCGGCATTGGCTGATTACGCGCCGCTGACCGACCGCACGGGCCGGAAATTCGCGCTGGAATGGGTGATGGAGAGTGTTGCCCAGCTTAGCGAGATTACCGGTGCCACCAAGCGTAAAATTGCCGACCGTAACGAAGCCGAACGGTTGACCAATGTTGAATTATTCGCGCCACGCTCGGCCTTACCGGCAACCGATGAGGAGGAATTCTACCTCGCGGATTTGATCGGGATGACGGCGCTGGGGGCGGACGGGGAGACATTGGGCAGCGTTGCCGCCGTGCATGATTACGGTGGCGGCACGAGTTTGGAGATTTCTCCGGGTGCGCTGCTGGTGCCGTTCACCAAAGCCGCCGTGCCGGAAGTGAATATCGCCGCCGGGCATATTGTGGTGGTGCCGCCCACGGAAGTGGTGGTGACACCATGACCTGGCGGGCGGATGTTCTCACCATTTTCCCCACTATGTTTCCGGGGCCGCTGGGTGAAAGCCTGGCGGGCAAATCCCTGGAGGCTGGCACCTGGTCGATTAAAGCCACCGACATCCGGGATTTCGGCTTGGGTAGGCATCGCAGTGTTGATGACACGCCGTTTGGTGGTGGTGCTGGCATGGTGATGCGCCCTGATGTGCTGGATGCGGCGATTGCTTCAGTGGCGGATGAGCGACCTTTAGTGGTGCTGACCCCGCGCGGCGTGCCGCTGACCCAAAAACGGGTGGCGGAACTTAGCGCAGGGCCCGGCGTGATTTTGCTGTGCGGACGCTTTGAGGGGATTGATCAGCGCGTGATCGAAGCCCGCAACGCCGAGGAAATCAGCGTTGGAGATTACGTGCTCTCCGGTGGTGAAATTGCCGCCCTTGTTTTGCTGGACGCCGCCGTAAGGCTGCTGCCCGGCGTGATGGGGGCAGCCGCCAGCGCCGATGAAGAGAGTTTTGCCACTAATTTGCTTGAATACCCGCATTATACCCGCCCAGCCGTCTGGGCGGACCGGGCCGTGCCGGAAACCCTCACCTCCGGCAACCACCAGGCCATCGCCGCCTGGCGCCACGCCGCCGCCGCCGACATCACCAAAAACCGCAGACCCGACCTTTATAACCAATATGTTGCATCCGGGGCGCAAGCCCCCTAAACACCTCGCCGAAAAGGACCTCTAACTATGAACATCATCCAGACCATCAACGCCGAGCAGATCGCGAAGCTGACCGAAGGCAAACCAATCCCCACCTTCGCCCCCGGCGATACGCTGCGCGTGTCCGTCAAGGTCAAGGAAGGTGAACGCTCGCGTATCCAGGCCTTCGAAGGCGTGTGCATCGCCCGCTCCAACCGCGGTATCAACTCCTCCTTCACCGTGCGGAAAATCTCCTACGGCGAAGGCGTGGAACGTATCTTCCAGCTGTACGCCCCCACCATCTCGGAAATTCACGTGATGCGCCGCGGCGACGTGCGTCGTGCCAAGCTCTACTACCTCCGCGGCCGCCGCGGTAAATCGGCCCGTATCGCCGAAAAAGCCCGCGAAGTTGAAACGCCGGCTGCTGAGTAAGGCAAGACCCAGGGGGCTTTGCCCCCTGGACCCCCACTAAGGGCTTAGCCCTTAGAACCTATTAGGAATAAGAAAAGGGGGCGCTCAGCGGTG
>NCFD01000275.1 GCA_002281005.1 Acidocella sp. 35-58-6
GTGTCAGTGGTGACGCCGGGAACAACATGCGGGCCGATCATGTCGAGTGTTTCGGCGGCCAGGCGGCCAGCGTCGCGCATCGGGGCAAAATCTTCGGGGTCGTATATTTTAATCCGCCGGGAATCGGCGCCGCCGTCCATCATGGTAAACTTTCTCTGGGTTCTAGTGCGCTACTACCACATGCGGGCGCAAAACTTCAAAACAAGAGGCGGCGGCGACGCTGAGCAAGGCGATGGCGGCCAGGCCGTAGGGAAGGCCGAAGCTGCCGAAGCTGGCCATGAGCGCGCCCATGGCGGGCGGGCCAAGGATACCGCCGATGGTGTAAACGGCCACGGAGAGCGCCACCGCGGAGGCCAGGGAGCCGCCTTTGAAGCGGGCCCCGAGGACCACCATGCCGAGGGTGAACATACCGCCGATGGCGAGGCCCCAGGCCAATAACAGCGGCCATACAAGGCTGCTGGCATAGAACAGCGGCAAGGCCAGCGGGGCGGTGATGGTGATGAACCCGGTGCCAAGCAGGATGGCGGGGCGGCTGAATTTGTCGGCAAGGAAACCAAACAGAAAGGCGCCCGCAGCCCCTGCCCCCTGCACGATGACAACGTACATCGACGCGGTGGCGGCGGTTGCACCCGCGCCGAGGGCGAATAAGGGCAATAACGAGAGATTGCAGGCCTCGGTGACACCGACAAGGGCGATACCGGTGAAGGCTGCTGCCTCAAGGCTGAGGATGCGCCAGACCGAAAGGTGAATTTTGGCGCGGACCTTGATGGCGGTTTCGCGCCCGGCGATGAGCAATAGCCCCGCCGCCACTGTGACGATGGCAGCACAGGTGACGAAGGGTAACGCGCCGGTGTTGCCCAGGAACACCAAGCAGGCCGGGCCGGCGGCAATGGAGCCACTGGCCACCAGCTCATACAAGCCGATGAGACGGCCACGTGCGTGGTCCGGCACGGCGCCGTTGATCCAGGTATCCATGGCGGCCCAGCGCAGGCCCAGCGTCGCACCTTGGATACAGAACAGGATGCTCCAGAGGATAACCGAGCGGGTATTGGCGAAGCCGATGAACACCAGGATGGAGATGACCATGCCAATCAGGACGGTGCGTTGCAGGCCGATCCGGTGGATCAGGCGCGGCACCAGCGGCAGCACCGCCAGCAGCCCCACCCAGGGCAGCCCCGAGATGATGCCGACCCACAGGTCACTTACGCCGTCGCGCCGCAAGGATACAGCGATGAGCGGCAACGACATCCAGAATGACGAGGCGGAGAGGAAGCCGCCCGCAATGGCGATAAACAAGCGCGCGCGGTTCATGAGGGTGGTGTAGTGACTAGGCCGGGGGACGACCACCCCGCCAGCGCGGAGGTCTGCCATAAGGGCAGACTTATTGACCAACCTTTATAGGACCCATATTAGCGCCATGGCCTTTGACTTCGGCTTGCGGCAAATGCCTGGGAAAGAATCGCGTTAAAACTTGGGGTACGGATGAAACAACAAATTTTCCGTCTGGCCGGATCGGCATTGTCTGGGTTGCTGATGCTGGGAGCGCCAGCGTGGTCTCAAACCGCAAATGCACCGCCGCCAGTTGTTACGGTGATGGATGTTCATGCACAGCCGGTTTACGCGCAGCAATCATATGTGGGGCGCGTGGCGGCCCTGAACATCGTGCAATTAAACGCACGGGTGACAGGATATTTGGAATCGCAGAATTTCAAGGATGGTGATGACGTAAAAGCCGGACAGTTGCTTTACGTCATTGAGCAGGCACCCTACCAGGCGGCGGTGGCGCAGGCGCAAGCGCAAGTTGAAGCGGCGATTGCGCAGTCGCAAAACGCCAATGTGACGTTGCAGCGTGCCGAGGCATTATTGCGCACCCCGGCGGGGCAGCAATCGACAGTGGATGCCGCGAAGGCGGCTGCGCTGAGCGACACGGCGCAGATTGATGCCGCGAAAGCCCAACTGCAAACGGCCAAAATCAATTTAGGCTATACTGAAATTCGTGCCCCGATGGACGGCCAGATCGGCGCGACATCAGTGAACGTTGGCAATGTGGTGGGGCCGACCAGCGGTGTGCTGGATACCATTGTTAGCGAAGACCCGGTGTATGTGACTTTTGCATTGCCTGTGGTTGATGCATTGAAGTTTCGGAATACGGCGCAAACGCAAGGTGGGCTGAGCGGGATCGACCTGCTGCTGCAACTGCCGGATGGGCGGATGTACGGGCAGACCGGCAAAATTGATTTTATTAATAACCAGATCACCGCCACCACCGACACGCTGAATTGGCGTGGCACCATTGCCAACCCGTTGCTGCCCGGTGCTGGAAACATTCCGGGTGCTGCGCGGGAGTTGACGTCCGGCGAGTTTGTAACCGTGATTTTACGCAACCGCACCCCGCAGAACCAGCTTGTGGTGCCGCGTGATGCGGTGATTACCGACCAGCTTGGTGATTTTGTCCTGAAAGTGGGTAGCGACAATAAGGTTGTTCGCCAGCCGGTGACGATGGGTGCCAATACCAATCA
>NCFD01000276.1 GCA_002281005.1 Acidocella sp. 35-58-6
CAGCTCCGCGCCAATTAACCCGGCGAGTTCGACCAAATAATGCGGCCCGGTGCGCACGAAAAACCGCGCATCACCGGGCTTCGAGACTTTCATGCCCTAACCGCCAGATTACTGGCCGTTACCCTGGCCACTACCATCCTGCGAGGCAATCGGCATACCCGGGGTTACGACGCTGGGCGGTACCGGTACGGTGGTAACCTGCTTGTTCAACTGGGCAGCAACCTCGTCGGTTATGTCGAACGCGCTGATATTCAGAGCCACTTGTTCACGATGCAGTACCAAATTCATGCCATGTTCATCAGCCACCTGACGGATAACAGCAATCAACGTGGCTTCAATTTCCCCCAAAGCCGCCTGGGCGGAGTTTTGGATCGCCTGATCGCGGGCCCGGAAGCTGGTTTGGGCAGCGGCAATTTCACCTTGCAAGGCTTTTTCCTTGGCTTCGAGTGCTGCATCCGTCAGCGTGGAACGTTCAGCGGTGATTTTTGCCTGTTCAGCCTGCCAGCCAGCTTGGTCCTTTTGAGCTTCGGCAGCCAGCTTGGCACGGCGATCCTGAATAATCGCCTGCACGCCCTGCGCCGCAGTGGATTTTTGCATCACTTCGGGGACGCTCAACACGCCTATAACAGCCACCGGTGGCGGGGACGTTTTTGGTAACGCGGGAAGTTGCGGAATAGGCGGCATTTTGGGTTGCGCCTGAGCCGCAGCGGCATCGGCGGCAGCGGTATCCGTGCCCATCGTGGAGGCCGCGGCAGGTTTTGCCGCTGGCTTATGTGCGGGGGCCGCCTCTCCCTGCGGTGCGGATGGCGGGATGAAATACCCAGGCGAGGTTTGTGCAATGGCTGCCGGTGCGGCGCCGGCCAGCAGAAATGCTGAAATCGCCAGGATTTTGGAAAGCTTGTTAAACATAATCAGTTAGAACCTTGTACCAAAAGAAACGCGGAATTGCTGAACCTGATCGGCTTTCTGCTTCAAAACAGGCTCGGCCAATGACAAATTGATCAAGCCAAATGGCGTATTGAATGATACGCCAACACCGGCACCAACGCGGGGCGTTGGGCTATCGTAAACCGGGCCATATTTTGCCTTAACCCCATACAGTGAACCAACATCGACAAAGACAAAGCCTTGCAGCCCAAGGTCATGCGAGACTGGCAGCGGGAAATGCAGTTCGGTCGACTGGGTGTACATATATTTGCCGCCGAGACTGTCGCCGGAGGTTTTATCATGCGGCCCAACGCCACCATCGGCAAAGCCGCGCAATGTGTCACCGCCGAGGAAGAAGCGATCAACGATACGGTCTTGATAATTCATGATCGGCAGTAAGTAGCCGGCACCAGCACTTAGTTTCAGCACCCAATCCTTGCTGCCAAACACGCGCTCCAGCGGGATGTAGTAGGAAATGCTTGGCGTGATGCGCACATATTTTGCGGTACCGCCGAGGCCAGCGAAATCGGTGGTGAATGTGGCCAGCGGTCCTGATGTCGGAGACAAATCATCGTCGAGATAATCGAAGGTGAGAGTTTGCGAAACCTGCGAAAGTGTCGATACGCCCTTCTCGTCGATGATATAAAGGCTTGAACCCGTTGGCACGCCATACACGTTACGTTCACTGATCGTGTAGGTGAATGATTGCCTTACATGCGCGTTGAAGCGGTAGCCCAAACGCACGTCCGCGCCGACATCGCTTTCGGAATAGTTGAAGGCTGCAGCCGAAGCGGTGTAGGAATCAGTGACAGTGCGGAAAATATCAAACCCGGCGATCAAATTACGATCCAGGAAATACGGGTCAGTCACACCGAGGTTGATCTGGGTGCCACGCTGCGCGAGCAAGGCATTGATACTGGCGTTAACGCCAGTGCCCAGGAAGTTGTTCTGCGACAACCCGGCATTCACCAAAGCGCCCAGGCTGGTGGAGTAACCGCCACCCAATGAGAACTGACCCGTGGCCTGTTCGGTCACCTTGGTATTCAAAATCACCTGCTGCGGGGTAGAGCCTGGCGTGGTGGTGATTTTTTCATCCTTGAAGAACCCGAGATTTTTCAGGTTGGTTTGCGACTGATCAACCTTGGTCTGACTATAACCATCGCCTTCCGCCAACGTCAGCTCGCGGCGAATGACTTTATCCTCGGTGCGGGTGTTGCCCACGATATCGATCCGCTGGATATAAACCTTCGGTCCCTCAATAACATTGAGCGTAATGTCGAGGGTCTTTTTAGCCGGGTCGGTTTTGACGATCGGGTTTACCTGGGCAAACGCATAACCTAAATCCTGCGCCCGCTTGGAAACGGCGGCGATGCCTTCCTGCAACGCGGTGCCATCAAACCAGTCGCCAGCACTCTCGGGTACCATTTTACGCAATTCGTCGCCCGAGAGGTTACGAATGCTGGAGACAACCTTCAGGCTGCCGATTTTATAGCGCGGCCCTTCGGTCACATCGAAGGTCAGGTAAAATGACTTACGGTCGGGCGCGAGTTCGGCGTTGGCGCTATTCACCTGAAA
>NCFD01000277.1 GCA_002281005.1 Acidocella sp. 35-58-6
TCAGCGTGATGCCGGAGCCCGGAATGAATGCGCCCGGCGGGGCGAACACCGCTTTCATGCCAGTGCGGGCATTTGGGGCCCCACACACTACCGATACTTCAGTGCCACCGGCGTTCACCCGGCAGGCTCGCAACCGGTCAGCGTTGGGGTGCGGCAGTGCTTCAATCACCTCGGCAATAACAAACGGTGCCAGTGCCGTAGCGCGGTTTTCCACACTTTCAACTTCCAACCCAATGGCCGAGAGTGTTTCCACGATCGCCTCTAACGGCGCATCGGTTTCCAGCCACGTTTTTAACCAGGAGAGGGAAAACTTCATTGCTCAAATCCCCTCATGCAGCATGGCTGGTGCCAGCGGCGAAAATCCGTAATGGCGCAGCCAGCGCACATCGCTCTCGTAAAACAGCCGTAAATCCGCGATGCCATGTTTCAGCATGGTGATGCGCTCAATGCCCACGCCGAAGGCAAAGCCCTGGTACGCGCGCGGGTCGATCCCGCAATTGGCCAGCACGTTGGGGTGCACCATGCCGGAGCCGAGAATCTCAAGCCAATCGCCCCCCTTGCCGATTTCACCGGTTTTGCGGTTCCAGCCGATGTCCACTTCCATTGAAGGTTCGGTGAACGGAAAATAGCTGGCGCGAAAGCGCACCGGCAATTGCGGCAGGTCAAAAAACGCCCGCAGAAAATCAATCAGACAACCTTTCAGATGCCCGAGCGTGATGTCTTTTCCGATGACCAGCCCTTCGGTTTGATGAAACATCGGTGAATGAGTGGCGTCATGGTCTGCCCGGAACGTCCGGCCCGGCACAATAATCCGGATCGGCGGCGGCTCCTGCAGCAAGGTTCTAATTTGTACGGGCGAGGTGTGGGTGCGCAACACCGGCGGCCGTTCGCCAGCGCCGGCCTGCAAATAAAACGTGTCCATCATCGCCCGCGCCGGGTGATGCGCCGGGATATTCAAAGCACTGAAGTTATACCAGTCATCTTCAATGTCGGGACCGTCTTTGATGCTGAACCCCATGGCCGAAAAGATTGCGGTAATTTCCTCAATGGTCCGGCTGATCGGGTGAATCGTCCCCAAGGTCTCAGGCCGGGCAGGGGCGGAAATATCAATTGTCTCGGTTTGCAGCCTCAGTGTCAGCGCGGCTTCATCGAGAACAGCCTTACGTGTTTCTAATGCAACGGTAATGGCGGCTTTCAGGTCATTTACTTCGGCACCCCTGGCTTTGCGGGCTTCAGGTTCCATCCCGCCGAGGGATTTCAACAAGTATGTTATTTGCCCCGCCTTGCCGAGCAACCCAATTCGCAGGCTCTCTAGCGTCGCCAGATCCGCTTGCGCGATCGCCGCCTCCGACTCGGAACGTAATTGCAGCAGGTCTGGGTCAGTCATCATCATCCATCCGGTTCGAGGCGCCGCCAAATGTGCGGATTTACGGAGGCTTCGGAGACAAGGAGTGGACGAAAATGTCAAGCCGGGGCCATTTTGCGCCAGATCACCCCTATTTCCAGTCACCAAGTGTTACAAATAATCAACAGCAACAAATTTCTGCAATAAATAGCTGGAATCATGGCTCGAGCGCACAAAATACATGGGTATGATGCTTGACCCATTACGCACCTGCGCTGTAATCCCGGCATCGAGGTTTAAGGCCAGGTGGCCAAGAGCCTACTATATTGTCAATTTCGACACTTACTTTGGACAGGGACGGTTTTTACTATGAATTTCAAAGCATTGGGCGCTTTTGCCGGCCTTGCCCTGCTGGCAGCCTGCTCTTCTTCACCAACCGCGAACACCACCGGCGCCTCCGGCGGCGGCAGTGCGATGGTTGCTCCTGGCAGCGAGCAGGACCTGGTCGCCAACGTTGGTGATCGCGTGTTCTATGACTTCAACAAAGCAACCCTGAGCTCCGACGCCGACGCTACCCTTGGTCGTCAGGCTGCTTGGCTTGGCAAGTACCCGAACGTTGACGTTCTGGTGGCTGGTAACGCCGACGAGCGCGGCACCGAAACCTACAACTTGGCTCTCGGTAAGCGCCGCGCCAATGCTGCCCGTGATTATTTGGTCGCCCAGGGCGTTGCCGCCTCGCGCATCCAGACCATCTCGTACGGCAAGGATTGCCCGGTTGCTGCCGGTAATGACGAAGCTTCGTACCAGCAAAACCGTAACGCCATTACTTCAGTTCAGGGCAACAACCCGCAGAACTGCCACTAATTTTTTAGTGTCCCGGCTTTGGCTGGGCGCTGAAAGTTAAATAACCGGCGGTGTTTCCTGTGAAGGAGACACCGCCGGTTTTGTTTTTGACCTTTGCCATCTTTTCACCATTTAATTGCGGGACTAGACCATGCAGAGGAATCTTAAGGGTTTGCCAATGCGCCAGAATATTTTTGCAATCGCCGCCTTTACCGTTTTGGTGCCTCTCGGCGTGGCTTACGCTCAGCCGATGGTGCAAAGCCAGGAGGGCATCGCGCTCGAAAATCAAATTCTGCAATTGCAGCAGCA
>NCFD01000278.1 GCA_002281005.1 Acidocella sp. 35-58-6
ATGATGAAGTTCCGTGTTTTATTAGCCGCCGCCACTTGCCTTGCATTGCCCGTCGCTGCACACGCCCAGCCGGTTACCGGCCCCTATGTCAGCCTGGGTTTAGGCACCAGCTTGCTCAGTGATACGAATTATAATTATGCTTTTCCGGGTGAACAGCAAACTGGTAAGCTGCAATTCAGCGCCGATTATGCGGTTGAAGGTAGCATTGGATATGGGCTTGGAAATGGTTTCCGTGCTGAAATTGAGGGTAATTATTACAAAAACACCGCCCATAACATAACGGCTAATCCATCAGTTAATGGCGCCCCCAATCCTGGCAAACAAACGGGTGCTCAAACGACCTATGGTGCGATGTTCAATGTGCTCTACGACTTTGATATTAACTCATCGATTTTCCCCTATCTGGGAGCCGGCGTCGGCTATGAGTTCGCTGATGTTTCGAGACTTTATAATAACTTTGATGCTGGGGAAGGCTATGTGAACTCCACACAGGGTAGTTTCGCATTCCAGGCGATTGCCGGTGTGTCGTACCCGATTTCCATGGTCCCTGGCCTTTCCTTGACGGCTGACTATCGCTTTATGGATCTCGTCGGCAGTCATAACTTTAAGATTTCCGGTGATGACGAAGCTGGAGCTTCGGTGAAGCTCGGCTCGCAAATGTCGCACACCTTCCTGCTGGGCCTACGGTATCAGCTGTTCCCGCCGCCCGCCATGGCCCCGGCGCCAGCACCCGCCCCAATGGCGGCTCCGGCTCCGGCTCCGGCCAAAACCTACCTGGTGTTCTTTGACTGGAACAAATACGACCTGACGCCGCGTGCCACGCAAATTATCGCGGAAGCGGCGTCCGACTCGAAAACCACCAAGGTCACCACCATCGATGTTTCTGGTTACACCGACACATCAGGTACCCCGACCTACAACCAGGGCCTCTCGATCCGCCGGGCGAAAGCGGTGGCGGTGAAGCTGATGGCTGACGGTGTTCCAGCCTCCGAAATCTCCATCCACGGCTTTGGCGAAACTCATCTTCTGGTCCCAACGGGCCCGGGTGTGCGTGAGCCACAAAACCGCCGCGTGGAGATCGTGCTCAACTAATTTGGCTCACGCCTGACAACCAACCCCCGGCGGGCCACTGCCGGGGGTTTTTTGTGGTCTAATCCCCACCTAGCAACGGCGCGGGGCGGGGTGGTACAAGCATCAATCTTTAGCTTTTATGAGGTTGTGCGTTGGCCGGGCATTCGCAGTTCAAGAACATCATGCATCGCAAAGGCGCGCAGGACGCCAAGCGTGCGCGCATTTTCGCCAAAATCATCCGGGAAATCACCGTCTCCGCCAAGGAGGGCCTGCCGGACCCCGCCACTAACCCGCGCCTGCGCTCAGCCATCGCAGCAGCCCTGAAGGCCAACATGACCCGCGACACCATCGACCGGGCGATCAAAAAAGCCAGCAGCGCCGGGGCAGGGGAGCACTATGAAAATGTTCGTTATGAGGGCTACGGCCCCGGCGGCGTCGCGGTGATCGTGGAAGCCCTGACCGACAACCGCAACCGCACCGCCCCGGTTATCCGGGCCGCCTTCAGCAAATCTGGCGGCGCGATGGGTGAGAGCAACTCGGTCTCCTTCATGTTCAACCGCCTCGGCGTGGTGCGTTATGAGGCCAAGGTCGCCAGCGCCGATGCGATGCTGGACGCCGCCATCGAAGCCGGTGCCGATGACGTGGTGAGCGATTCTGAAACCCATGAAATCACCGTTAGCGTCGAGGGATTTTTCGCCGTGCGCGATGCGCTGGAGCATAAATTCGGTGCCCCGCTAGAAGCCAAAATTGAATGGCGCCCCAACATGACCGTCGCGCTTGATGAAGATAAAGCCAAGTCGGTGCTGAAACTTTTGGATGTTCTGGAGGATGACGACGACGTGCAGCATGTATATGCCAACTTCGAAATCTCCGATGACATCATGCAAAAATTATCTGCCGGATGATCCGTTTGCTCGGCATTGATCCGGGTTTGCGTTTCACCGGCTGGGGCATCGTGGAGTCCGACGGCAGCCGCCTGCGTCACATTGCTGATGGTGTTATCTCGACTGATTCTACTGAGAATGTTCCGCTACGTTTGAAAGCGCTCGACGATGCGCTGGCGGAATTACTCGAAAATTTTCAACCCGCCGAAGCCGCGGTTGAGGAAACCTATGTGAACCGCGACGCCACCGCCACGCTGAAACTTGGTTACGCCCGCGGCGTGGCTCTATTGGCACCGGCCCGCCGCAATATTCCGGTGTTTGAGTATGGTGCTAAAACTGTCAAACTTTCGGTGGTAGGCACCGGGAATGCTGATAAATCACAAGTGAGTTTAATGGTGCGGCGGTTGCTGCCTGGGGCCACTCTGAAACGCGCTGACGCCGCCGATGCGCTCGCGGTGGCAATCTGCCACGCCCATCGCCGCGCCAGCCTGAATATCTGGAAAAAACCAGCATGAT
>NCFD01000279.1 GCA_002281005.1 Acidocella sp. 35-58-6
ATCAAGCTGTTTGGCGTCGAATGCGTTGGCGAGCCGCGCCAGAGTGTCGGTCGGTCCGTCGACCCAGAAAGCATCACCGTTGACCACGAAAAATGGCTCGTCCGGTAGCAAATGTTTCGCTTGCATGGCCATAATAGCGCCGCCAGTATCCAGCAGTTGCGGCTCCTGGTTCAACACCACGTCCGATTGATCAGATAAAAACGCTCCGATCTGATCCGCAAGGTAATGCGCGTTCACCACAATTTTCCGCACACCAGCGGCGCGTAACCGGTCCAGCGCGTGGGCCAGTATGGGGCGGCCCGCCAGGCGCAGCAGCGGTTTCGGCGTGGTGAGGGTGAGCGGCCGCATTCTGGTCCCGAGGCCCGCACTGAGAATGACTGCCGTATCAGGACGCATCGAACCACCTTGGATCACCTTGAACTCTTATCTCACGGCCCGCGGGGTTGGGCGAGATAGTGATTGATAAACTATTGATTGGCGTTTGAGAGCCAAGCCGCTCCGGCCATTCTACCAGCACAATTCCAGCTTGCGCCTCGTCCCAGCCCAGTTCCTCCAAGGCCTCGAAACCCGCCAGCCGCCACAGGTCAAAATGCCAGATGTTGCCATCGTGGTGTTCATACATTTGTACCAGGGTGAAAGTGGGGCTGGGGACCTCAAGGGCCGGGTTTTTGCAGCGAGCCCGAATGAAGGCGCGTGCAAAGGTCGATTTTCCAGCGCCCAAAGGGCCGCTGAGGCACAAAATATCGCCGGGCCTCGCTACAAGTGCCAATTGTGCGGCCAATTCGGCTGTGGTGGCTTCATCAGGTGATATCAAACTCGAGTCGGACATAAACCAAGTTTCACCTGTTCCGCTTGATTGTGAAAGCGCTCTGCGGCACATCCGTACTATGGGTGACATGATTAAAACCGACGTAGCGATAATTGGCGCAGGGCCGGTTGGCCTGTTCGCGGTGTTTGAATGCGGCATGCTGAAGTTGACCAGCGTGCTGATCGACGCGCTGGGTGAGGTTGGCGGCCAATGTGCGGCTCTTTATCCAGAGAAGCCGATCTATGATATTCCAGCTCACCCGGCGATCGAGGCGGCAGATTTGATCGTGAGTTTGGAGCGGCAAATTGCGCCGTTCCCGACGCCGCGTTTGTTGAACCGCCGGGTTGAAACCCTCAAAGGGACCGCCGGTGATTTTACCCTCACCACCAGTGCGGGTGATACCATTCACGCCAAGGCGGTCATCATCGCTGCGGGTGCCGGCGCGTTTGGGCCCAACCGCCCGCCGTTGGACGGGCTTGCGGCCTATGAGGAGACCGGCGCGGTGCAGTATTACGTTAAAAAACGCGAGGATTTCCGTGGCAAGCGGGTGGTGATTGCCGGTGGCGGCGACTCCGCCGTGGATTGGGCGCTGGCCTTGAAGGATATCGCGGCGTCGATCCATGTGATCCACCGGCGGGCAAAATTCCGCGCCGCCCCGGAGACCGCCGCGCAGTTGGATGTCGCAGCCTCGAAAGGCGAAATTAACCTAGTCATCCCCTACCAGTTGCATGCCCTGCATGGGGAAAACGGACGGCTGAATGAAGTTGAAGTGGCGGACTTGGATAATGCCACGCAGCGAATTGCCGCCGATGTTTTGCTGCCGTTTTTTGGTCTGGCGATGGAACTGGGACCAATTGCCGACTGGGGACTGGCGTTGGAGCGCCATCATCTGAGTATCACGCCCGCGACGTGTGAAACTTCTACACCGGGTATTTTTGCAATTGGGGATATTGCCACTTACGCGGGCAAGCTGAAACTCATTCTGCAAGGCTTCTCGGAGGCCGCGATGGCAGCGCATGCCATCCACCCCATCGTGTTTCCCGGCACCGCCCTGCATTTTGAATATTCCACAAGCAAGGGCGTGCCGGCTTAATCTTTTCAGAACGGGATTTCATCGTCCATGTCGTTGCTGGGGCGGGTATCCCAGCCGCCACTGGCCGGTTTGGCAGCAGCGGGCTTAGCGGCGGCGGCTCGCGGGGCGTAATCTTCGCCACCAGCAGGGGCGTTGGGGTTACGGTCCAGCAGCACCAGCTCGCCGCCGAAGCGGCCTAGCAGCACTTCGGTGGTGTATTTTTCCACCCCTGAATTATCGGTCCATTTGCGGGTTTGCAGCTTACCTTCAAGGTAAACCTTAGAGCCCTTATGCAGATATTTTTCCGCCACATCGGCCAGCCGCTCGTTCATGATCACCACCCGGTGCCACTCGGTCTGTTCCTTGCGCTCGCCGCTGGCCTTGTCGGTCCAGCTATCAGAGGTGGCAAGGGTCAGATTGACGATTTTCATGCCTGACTGCGCATTGCGCACCTCCGGCTCTTTGCCTAAATTTCCGACAAGAATCACTTTATTGACACCAGCCATCTCGGCCTCCTGCTATTTCTGATTGTTGCATCGTTAACGCATTATCCCGGCGGAA
>NCFD01000280.1 GCA_002281005.1 Acidocella sp. 35-58-6
AGCCGAAGGCCGCGTAAGGATTTGCGGCGCGGTAAGGCCCCCCGACCGCCGCCGCCGGACGCCGCGTCTGAGCCAACGGGCGTGGCGTCCTTTATTTCAATTCGCGGCGGCGGGGCTCAAGCCGCTGCGACCGGGGCGCCGCGCTGTGGGGCGCGGCGCGGCGTCTCGACATTTCAATAATCGAAAACGGTGTCTGATGAAAGAAATCGACAAAGCAAGCGACGAGGCGTCGGCTGCTATTCGAGAACTGGCGTTGGCCGCGCTCGAAAATTATGACTTCGATCGCGACATGAAGGAAGCGATCACGGCACAGGTCGTGGCGCACTGCCAAGAGCTGCCAAAATACTCCCCCGCGCTTCCTGCGCTGCGGCCGTCGAGCCTGGTGATGACACGCAAATCCAAGGACTTGATGATCCGCGACATCGCGCGAGTTCTGATCGCCGACTTATCGGTCTATGTCGGCGAGTTGACCGGTTTTTTCGTCCGTCAGATTGTCGACTTGGAGATTGCGCGCCGTTCGACAAGCAATGGAGTTTCGAATGAGTGAATACAAAGTCGGCGTGGCGCTCATGCTCAAGGATGGGCTGAGCCCCGCTTTATCCGCGCTCTCGCACAAGCTGCTCGGCGTTCACAAGAGCATCACCGAGATTGAAAACGGCATGAACCGTTGGAAGTTGGCCATCGCCGGCGCTGGGCTCGCATTTGGCGGCTCCGCCCTTGTCAAAGGCGTCATCGGCCTCGTCGAACACGCGAAAGAGTTCGAGCACGAAATGGCCAAGGGCCGGGCGCTCGGACTGAGCTCGATCGACATGGCGAAGGTGGCGGCGCAGGCCTGGCAAAACACACGCGACGTCATGGGCACAAGCGCGGCCGGGGCGGTCAATACGATTGGATCGCTCTACTCGATTGTCGGGCTCGACGAAGCGTTGACGCTCAGCAAGCAATTCGAGCAGGCCAACCGTGTTCTTGCATCGGTCGGCAAGGGCGCAGAGGGGTCTGCGTACATCATCGCGCGCGCCGGCGAACTGATGGGTCAATTCACCGACCCCAAGAGCGGCCATTTGGACGTCGCCCGGTTCTCCGGGTTTCTCGACACCATCGTCAAGTCGGTCATCGCGACGCACGGCAAGGTCGGCGCAAACGAGTGGCTTGCCTATGGCAAGCAGGCCGGCCCGGCGGCCGGCGGCCTCTCGCCCGACGGTATGTTGACCACCACCGCGATCATTCAGGCGATGGGCGGCTTCCGCGCGGGCACCGCGGCGGCGGCGATGGCCCGCGAATTTGCCGGCGGCATCATGTCCCAGCGCGTCGCCAAAGAGCTTGTGCACGTCGGTGCGGCGCAAGAAGGCGACTTCGAGATCGGTCGAGGCGGCCAGGTGATCGCAAAAACCGGCGCCATGAGGGAGCTGGTCGATGCCCTTCGCAAGGACCCGCTCACAGCGGTCAACGACATCCTGCTACCGAAGCTCATTAAGGCAGGCATCGACACGAACGAGAAAATGATCGCGGAGATGTACCACATATTCAGCACCGCGCCGGCGCAGCGCATGGGCTATGAGCTTTATCGCGGCCGAGCCCAAATTGAAGCCGAGCGCGAGCGAGCGAAGCTCGCGATGGGTGTTGGCGGCGCCAACGCAAACCGCAGCACAGACCCCATGGATGTTGAGAAGGGCGCGCGGTCGGCCTTCAACAACATGCTGACCGCTCTTGGCGACGGCGCGCTCAAGGCTGCGGTTCCGATGATGCTCGAATTGACCGGCGTGTTTAATCGGATCGCGCAACTCGGTACCGCGCACCCGGAAGCGGTCTTGAACATCATCAAACTGGTGGCCGGCATCGGCGTTCTGTTGGTCGTCTTGGGCGGCGCTGCGGTCATTGCCGCCGCCGGCACCCTCGGTGCAATCGCCGCCGGCATCGCGGCCCTTGGCCTCGCCTTGACGTTTGTCCCCTGGGGCAAGGTCGCGGAGCAATTCAACAGCTTCGGCTCTGCGATCCAATTCGTTATTCGTACCGTATCGGCGGCCATCAATCCAATATCAACCCTTGCATATTGGATCGGCCGGCTCGCGGCGAGTTGGATCGGCGGAATGTTCGGTGGCGGCAAGGGCGGTGCTCCCGGCAAAGAGGGCGCGCCAATTCCGACGAACCCTTACACCAAATTCCCGCAGGGGGCGCACGGGCTTCCGCATATGCCGCCGTCTCTTGGCAAGCAGGGCTACAACGCCGTGCCGCCGCCGGCGGGCGGCGGCCAAGCCGGCCAAGGCGGCAGCATCTACATGGATGGTCGCAAGGTCGGCGAAATCGTTAGCAAGCACCAATCGGATGCGGCGAACGGCCCCTTGCGGGGCTCGGCCTATTACGATGGCGGGGCAACTTTCGTGCCGGCGGATTACACCTACGCACGGAGTTAATCGACGCGATGAGCGCTT
>NCFD01000281.1 GCA_002281005.1 Acidocella sp. 35-58-6
GCGTGGTGGAAGCTGCCAATGACATTGTTATCGTGACCGATGCTGACCTGGGCCCCCCTGGTCCTCGCATCCTTTACGTCAACCCGGCCTTCACCCGCCTCACCGGTTACACCGCCGAGGAAGCGATTGGGGAAACGCCGCGCATTTTGCAGGGTCCGGGCACTTGCCGCCTGACCCTCGACCGCATCCGGAAGAATTTGGAAGCCGGGCTGGATGTGCGTGAAACCATTTTGAACTTTGGAAAATCTGGCACCCGCTACTGGCTGGACCTTTGCATCACCCCGCTGCGCGACACGGCTAAAAATATTGCGGCGTTCATCGCTATCGAGCGGGATGTCACCCTCAATAAGCACCAGCTCGATACACCTAGCCTGACCAGCCAGCGCGATATTTTAACCGGCATACCCAACCTGCTGGGCCTTACCTCGGCGATCGAGACAAGCCTTAAAACAAAAGTGGCAGCACGCACCCAGCCGAGCCATCTGGCCTACATCGACATCGACAATTTCCGGCAAATTGCCGAGCAATATGGCGATGCCACCTCAGAAGCCGTGCTGATCGGGCTCTCTGAAAGGCTGGCTGACAATATTCGGCGGGTGGATAGCGTGGGCCGGATCAGCCGCGATAAATTCGGCATCTGCATGGGCTCCATCTCAACGGCCAACGCCACCATCATGTGCGAGCGCCTGCGCAATATCATCGCCGAGCAGCCATTCCCCACCCCCTCAGGGATGCTAAGTATTACAGTCAGCATCGGCGTCACCGAAATTGATGCCGACAGTAAGTCCGCCAGCGATATCATATTACGCGCCAGCGATGCCAAGCATGTCGCCAAAAAAGCCGGTGACCGGCGTATCGGCACATCACAACGCAGCTCATGGCCGTAGGGTTTTCCGATTTCCAGGAAACCCTCTAAACAGCCCCCATGCCCGCCCTTTCCGCCCGCGCCGCCCGCACCGAACTCGCCGCTACCTTCGCCATGGCAGCCCGCGCCCGGGCACTGCGGGCCGCGGGGCATGATGTTATCTCGCTCTCGCTGGGCGAGCCGGATTTCCCGACCCCACCGCACATCATCGAAGCTGCTTATCAGGCGGGCCAGCGCGGCGAGACCAAATACCCGCCTTTGAGTGGCACCGAGAGCTTAAAAAAAGCCGTGCAGGCTAAATACGCACGCGAGCAAAAACTTGATGTCGCGCTTGAGGATATTCTCATCACCAACGGCGGCAAGCAGGCGATTTTCAACGTGGTGATGGCTACCATCAACAACGGCGATGAAGTCATTATCCCCGCCCCCGCCTGGGCCGGTTATGAGCAGACCGTGCAGTTCGCAGGCGGCAAGCCGGTGTTTGTTGCGTGCTCACAATCAAATAATTTCGTGATGCAGCCTGATGATTTCGAGGCCGCTATCACACCGCGCACAAAATTGTTGCTGCTCAATTACCCTAATAACCCCACCGGTGCTGCCGCCACGGTGGCGGACCTTGAAGCCATCGCCGAGGTGCTGCGCCGCCACCCTGATATCTGGGTGCTCTCGGATGATATTTACGAGCATTTATTGTTCGATGGTTTCACTTACGCCACCCTTGCGGCCATCGCGCCGGACCTCGCGCCGCGCATTATCACCATGACCGGGGTTTCCAAATCCTACGCCATGACCGGCTGGCGGATCGGCTTTTGCGCCGGGCCGCGCGAGCTGATGAAAGCCTGCACGGTGGTTCAGGCCACCGCCACCTCCGGCGTCTCCTCGATCGGCCAGGCCGCCGCCGTTGCCGCCCTCACCGGCCCGCAGGATTTTCTGGCACCCCGCGCCGCCGCTTATCAAGCCCGGCGGGATTTGGTGGTGAGCGCCCTCAACCAGATCCCTGGTATCGACTGTCATTCACCAAACGGCGCGTTCTATGTGTTCCCCGCCATCACCGGCTGCCTGGGTAAAACCACCAAGGCCGGGGTGCGGCTGACCTGCGACACCGACTTTGCCATGGCCCTGCTGAACGAGGCCTATGTCGGCGTGGTGCAGGGTGCCGCCTTCAGCGCCCCCGGCCATATCCGTATCTCCACCGCCACCTCAGAGGCCGTGCTGGCCGCCGCCTGTGCGCGCATCGCCGATTTTTGCGCCGGACTCAAATAGTCACTGAAAGATTTGTTGAAACGGCGGGCGGCACCGCTACATTCCCTAGGCCGTAACAACAGGCTGCAACAACCAACAAGGGAAAGTAACATGAAAGCTCTCTATCACGCCCATGGCCATGCCACCGGCGGCCGTACCGGCGCCGGTGCCTCCGATGACAACAAGGTCAACGTTATTTTCAGCACGCCTAAGGAACTCGGCGGCGACGGCGGCCCCGGCACCAACCCCGAGCAATTATTCGCGGGCGGCTACTCGGCCTGCTTCGAGAATGCGGTGCTGCGCGCCGCGCGCGAAGCCGGCC
>NCFD01000282.1 GCA_002281005.1 Acidocella sp. 35-58-6
ACAGCAATCGGGTCAATGCCAGCCAGGGGTTCGTCGAGTAGAATATAATTCGGGCTGGTTGCCAGGGCTCGGGCGATCTCCACCCGTCGGCGCTCACCGCCTGAAAGCGCCAGTGCCGGGGTGCGGCGCAAGTGGGAGATGCCAAACTCAGCCAACAGCGCGTCCAGCATTGCTTCGCGCCGGTCTCGGTCGGACTCTACGACATCAAGTGCTGCCATGATGTTCTGCTCAACCGTTAACCCCCGAAACACGCTGGCTTCTTGGGGCAGATAGCCAATGCCCAGCCTGGCCCGGCGATACATCGGCAAACCGGATATTTCGGCACCGTCCAATGAGATGGTACCGCTATCAGGTTGGATCAGCCCGACGATCATATAAAAGGTTGTGGTTTTGCCCGCGCCATTGGGGCCTAACAGCCCCACCGCTTCGCCGCGCCGCACTGAGATGGAAACGTTACGCACCACGGGCCGCTTTTTGAATTGCTTGCCAAGCCCGCGGGCCACCAGTCCACCTTGCGAATGGATAACTTTAAATGTCCCGCTCACTTGGGTGCCAGCGGTGCGCTGTTGGGCGTTACGGTGCCGGCTACCTGACCACCTGGGGCCGCCAGCAAGGTTGCCACACCGGTTCGCATATTCACCAGCGCATCGCTGCCGTTCAACTGGTTTGGCCCGCTGATAATATGCACATTGCCGCCGAGGCGGGCCACATCTGGGCCGGGGAGATAAACGCCGGAATTGCCAGTGGCGGTCTGGTTCGGCGTATGGATGACCACGTGGCCGATCGCATCAACTTTTTGCAACTTGCCGGCCTGACCTAACATGTCCGGGCTGTTGGCAGGCTTGGTGGCCGATGCCGGGGCAGCTTTGCCCGAGGCTGGAGGCGGAGCAAGGTAGCCAATGATGGTATCAGCGGCAATCGAGCGGCCATCGTCTGCCACAATTAGCGCATGACCACGCGCGATAGCCTGCCGTTTGACCGAGTAATATTCGATTGAGTCCTGCGCCGTTATAACATCATGCGGGGTGGTGAGCTTCAAATGCTGACCGGTCAGAACCAGTACCGCATCATCCATGTTGTAAACGGCATGGTCGCCATAGGCGTTGTCGGTGGGGGTTGAGATATGAACGTTGCCAACCGCCTCGATCTCATAAATCTCGGAGTTGCCGTTATTTAAAACTGATTCCGGGTCGGAGGCAGCGGGGTTGGCTGGGGGTTTTCCTGCAGCATCGGCCGCCGCCCCATTTGGTGAGGCTTTTTTGCGATAATGCGCAATCAACCGGTCCGCATGTACCGTAACGTCCCCACGCACGGCCTGAGCGCTGCCGGTGGCAATCACTTCCTGGTCGGACTGGCGCCATTCAATGCCTTGTTTGGCGGTAATCTGAATGGGGGCTGGCGCCCCTGAGTTTGCAGAACTGCCTGCCTGACCCTGCGCGTGCGCGGTGGCGATCGCCAGCACAGAAAATCCGATCAGCCAAAACTTCATGGGCCTTGCGTACCGCTGGTCGCGTTCAGATCAAGCTCAGCCGGGCCATTGAACATTACATCGGCACCGCGCTCGGTAAGGTTAAACCCGCCGGCGGCGTTCAAGGTGCCAAACGGGCCTTGGGCCTGCACGGGCGACGTACTGTTGGCGTCGCCAAGCTTAAGATTTATGGTGGCATCTGGTGCGGTCATCGTGGTGCCGTCGTTCCGATACAAGGTGACATTCCCTTTTAGCCCTAAGGTCTGAAGCTTCTGATTGAATAGGCCTGTATCGGACTTCAACATTAACCAAGCTCCCGAGGTTAACGTAATGTCGCCCTGCGGCTTGGCGAGCGCCACATCGTCGGTTCCCTCGTCATGGGCGGCGTCCGCGGTTACCGTAAAAGGCTGGCCGTGCTGGTCAAGGCCATGATATTTCGGGTCAGACATATCAGACCCAGAAGCTTGTGTTGTTGGTTGGATTTTATAGGTCACCCGGTCAGCGCCGGGGCCGGTCTTCAGGCCCGGTGCAATCGCCAGAGCGATGAGCAGCACAGCCGCTGCAATAGGGAGCACCGCCTTGAAAATGGTCACTGTCCGCGTGCGCCGCGCCATATGGGCAATCATATCAGGATTGCGCTGACGAAAACTCTCCAACATGCGCTCGCGAGCCGATTGTTGCGCGGGGCTCATGCGAGGCCAGACCTTAAAAGATCGTGGATATGCAATATTCCGTTTACCATTTGCTCCTCATCCACCACGAATAAGGCGGTAAAAGGGCGGGATGCCATGTTCATTTCGCGTAACGCGTCTTCAGCTAAAGCTTCGGGCCGGATTGTCCTGGGTGAGACATTCATGATCTCATCAACCGTTTTGCCCAGTAAATCTGGACCCATGTTGCGCCGTAAATCTCCGTCTGTCACGATGCCAAGTAGTTTGCCGCGTGGGTCAATCACAGCC
>NCFD01000283.1 GCA_002281005.1 Acidocella sp. 35-58-6
CCTGTTAACATGGGTTTTTCCAAAGGGGTTTGAGAGATGTTGACAGGCAAAGTAGCGCTGATCACCGGAGCCACGGCCGGTATCGGCATGGCCACCGCCCGGTTGTTTGCCGAACGTGGCGCGAAGTTACTGCTCACGGGCCGTAATGAGGCGGCTGGTAAGGCTTTGGCGGCGGAACTAGGTGGGCAATTTTTAGCGCAGGATATTGCCGCTCCCGAGGCCGCCGCGCGGCTGGTGGCATGGGCGCTTGGCATTCACGGCCGGCTCGATGTGCTGGTGAACAATGCCGGGGTGTTATTTAATGGCGATGTTGCCACCTGCACCGATGCTGAGTGGGACACGATCATGGCAGTAAATGTCACCGCCGTGTTCCGTCTCTGCCGCGCCGTGGTGCCGGTCATGGCCGCGCAAAAATCTGGTGTGATTGTGAATGTGGCCTCTGACTGGGGTTTGGTGGGAGCGCATGATGCGCTGGCTTACGGCACCAGCAAGGGTGCGGTTGTGCAACTTACACGCTCAATGGCGGCGGACCATGCCAGGCAAGGGATAAGGGTGAATGCGGTGTGCCCTGGCGATACTGATACCGCGATGCTGCGTGGTGATTCCCGTGCAGCGGATGAAGAACGTTTCGCCGCGATGGCTGAGGCGATCCCGTTGGGGCGCATCGGCCAGCCGCGTGACGTGGCCGCCGCGATTGCGTTTTTAGCCTCCGACGACGCGGCGTTCATTACGGGTGCGATGCTGCCGGTGGATGGCGGGAATTCAGCGGTTTAACAGGCTCTCATAATACGCGACATACTTGGCTGTAACAGCATCCTTGGTGAATTCAGCTTGGTAATTTGCGAACCCTTGCCGGATTAAATTTTGCCGCAGGGTGGGGTTATTCATCACGCGGCGGATCGCGTCTGCCAGCGCGGTGGGATCGTTGATCGGCACCAGCATACCATCTAGTTCGTGGTGCACGTAAGCTGCGGGGCCGTCGCTGTTGCAGGCTACGAACGCGGTGTGGGTTGACCAGGCATCCAGAATGACCGTGCCGAATGGTTCGTAGCGCGATGGCAGCACACAAATATCAGCCGCCCGCAGCAAGGCCCCGCGGTCAGTGCGCCAGCCGAGAAACCTCACCCGGGATGCAAAGCCTAAACGTTCCGCCTGCGCTTGTAACGCACCCAAGCTTGGTCCATCGCCGGCCACCCATAGATAATAGCCGGGCAAATCCGCCAAAGCTTGCAACATGGTATCGAGCCCCTTCACCGGATGCAGGCGTGAGAGGGTGAGCAACACCGGGGCATCAGCGGGTGTATCAAGAACCGCGCGATCAATTGCAGCGCCATCATCAACGGTGGGAAAGGTCGGGATATAGGCGGCGTTCTCAGCCGGCACGCCGTTCTCAACCATATGCCTCACCAAATCGCGTGTGACTCCCACAAACTTTGTGCAATGGGCGAAATATTTCAGCTCCTCATAGTCACCGAACCAGCCGATGACTTCGGCTTTGGATCTGGCTTCAGCTGGTACCAGGCTAACAGCGCGGCGCATCCAGCATTGGATGATGTTGGGCTGTTCATGGGCAATGAGCTGGCGCATCCGCAGGCGTTGCAAAGGCTGGAATGGAATTTGCAAAACTTTGGTATCCACGCGCAGGCCAGCGCTGTTCAAATCGGCGGTACGCGGTGCGTCTGGCCGCATGACCACGCATTGATCAACCCCCGCCTCATGCAGGCTCAGCATCACGTCTGTTGAATATAGTTCCGCACCTCCATTACCTTTGCCCGCCATCACATGGAGAATACGCATTCAAAAAACCTCAATGAAATTCATACAGCAAGACGAAATCAGTTCGGTTACCCGATCAGCGCGGCTCGCTGCCCGGCGATGCGTGACCACGCTTCGGCCTCGTCTTCATCGAATAATTCGGTCAATTTGCGCATCATGGTGCCGCCTAATTCTTCTGCATCTACAATGGTCACAGCGCGGCGGTAATAGCGTGTGACATCATGGCCAATGCCAATGGCGATAAGTTCCACCAGTTCGCGGCTTTCAATATCGCGGATCACATCGCGCAGATGGCGTTCCAGATAGTTGCCGGAATTGACTGAAAGGGTTGAATCATCCACCGGCGCGCCATCGGAAATCACCATCAGTATCCGCCGGTGCTCAGGCCGCCCCAGCAGGCGGCGATAGGCCCATAACAATGCCTCGCCGTCGATATTTTCCTTTAGCAAGCCTTCGCGCAGCATCAGCCCGAGGTTTTTGCGGGCGCGGCGCCAGGGTGTATCGGCGGCTTTGTAAATAATGTGTCGCAAATCATTCAGCCGGCCGGGGTTGGCGGGTTTGCCGGCCGCTACCCATTGCTCGCGGCTCTGCCCGCCTTTCCAGGCGCGGGTGGTAAAGCCCAGCACTTCCAC
>NCFD01000284.1 GCA_002281005.1 Acidocella sp. 35-58-6
AGCCGCCCCTGATCTGGTGGCCACCGTCGGCACACTCAGCCTACAACCAGGAGCGCCTAATTCCGTACCGGGACAGGTAAATTTCAGCATCGATATCCGCGCCCCATCTGACGATACGCGCATTGCCGCAGCCACCTCCATTGCAGCCGCGCTGGAGCGACTCGCGGCCTCGCGGCGGGTTGATCTCGATATCACCCAGACCCACGACGCGCCCGCGACACCCTGTGCGCTGGCCCTGCGCGAGCAACTGGCAGCCGCGATTACGGCGCAAAGCATCACGCCGTTCAACCTGCCAAGCGGCGCCGGGCATGACGCCATGGCCATCGCCGCCCTCTGCCCGGTGGGGATGCTGTTCGTGCGTTGCAAACACGGCATCAGCCACACGCCGGAGGAGTCCATCACCGCCGAGGACGCCAACACCGCCGTCGCGGTCCTCGCCGAATTTTTGCGTCGCTTCCAGCCAGAATGAAAATCATGACCGAACAAGCCCTGCACAAGTATATCGCCGCCCACACCAATGACGCCGAGGCATTTCTGACGGCTTTGGTGAAAACCCCGTCCGACAACCCACCGGGCGATTGCGCGGCCCATGCCCAAACCACGGCGAAATTGCTGGAAGATTTGGGCTTCACAGTCGAACAGCACAAAGTGCCGGACAGGCTGACCGCCGCCCATGGCATGATCAGCGCCACCAACCTCGTTATCCGCCATCGCTTCGGCCCCGGCCCGGTGGTGGCGCTGAACGCGCATGGCGACGTGGTGCCGCCCGGCGCCGGCTGGACCACCGACCCTTACGGCGCCACCATCATCGATGGCTGGATGTATGGGCGCGGCGTGGCGGTTTCAAAATCCGATATCTGCTCCTACGCCTTTGCCCTGGCCGCCTTGCGTGATAGCGGTGCGGCGCTGAACGGCACCGTTGAGCTGCATATGACCTATGATGAGGAAACCGGCGGCGAGATAGGCCCCGCCTGGCTGCTGGCGCAAGGCATCAGCAAGCCGGATTTCGCCATTGCGGCTGGGTTTTCCTATGGCGTGGTGAATGCCCATAATGGCTGCCTGCATCTGGAAGTGACCGTGCAGGGCAAATCCGCCCATGCCGCACAACCCGCCACCGGCGCCGACGCGCTGGAAGCCGCCACCGGGATACTTGCCGCCTTGTACGCCAGCCGCCGCACGCTCGGGGCGCTGGTTTCCGCCACACCGGGCATCGGGTCACCGCAGATCACCGTCGGGCTGATCGAAGGCGGTATCAACACCAATGTGGTGCCAGACCGCGTCACCTTCCGGCTCGACCGGCGGATCATCCCTGATGAAAACCCCGGCACGGTGGAAACGGCCTTGATCACGCTGATTGACGCCGAAGCCGCCAAATATCCCGGCATTTCCGTCACCATCAAACGCATTCTGCTGGCCTTGCCGCTGGTGCCGCTGCCGGGTTCGGAGCGTCTCACCGCCATCATCACCAGCCGCGCCAGCGAAATTTTCGGCGAGCCGATCACCGCCAAGGGTGCGCCGCTTTATACCGATGCCCGCCACTACGCCGCCGCCGGCATCCCCATTGTCCTGTACGGCGCCGGGCCGCGCAGCATCGAGCTGGCCAACGCCCATCGCGCCGATGAGCGGCTGGACCTGGCGGACCTGCCCCGCGCCACCGAGGTGATCGCGCTCAGCCTGTATGATCTGCTAAAGCCGCCCGCGTAGCCGCTGCGCGGCTTGGTTATGGGCCGCCATCAGCCCCGGTATATCCAACCCCGGAATCGCCCCATCGATCACCCGCCACTGGCCCGCCACCATCACCCGGTCAGCCCGGTGGGCGCCGCAGGTGATCAGCGCCGCCAGCGGATCATCCGCGCCTGAAAACCGCAATTCATCCAGCTTGAACAGTGCGAAATCCGCCTGCTTGCCCAGCGCGATCTCGCCAATATCATCCCGCCCGATGCAACGCGCCGAGCCTTTGGTGGCCCAGCGCAAAGGGTCACGGAAGGTGGCGGCATCTATCCCGCCGCCGGCCCGCTGCAACAACAGGCCCTGCCGCAATTCCTGCATCATGTTGGACCCATCATTGGAAGCCGAGCCATCCACCGCCAGGCCCACCGCCACGCCGGCTTCCTCCAACGCCCCCACCGCGCAAATGCCGGAGCCCAGTATCATGTTGGAACTCGGGCAATGCGCCACGCCGATTCCCGCTTTGCCCATCCGCCGCATCTCATCGCGGTTGAAATGGATGCCGTGGGCAAACCAGGTGCGGTCACTCACCCAACCCAAATCCTCCAGATAATCCAACGGGCGCTTGCCGAAGCAGGCTTCGCAATAATCATTCTCGTCCTGGGTTTCCGCCAGATGCGTATGCATGCGTAAGCCCAGCCTTTGGGACTGTTTGGCG
>NCFD01000285.1 GCA_002281005.1 Acidocella sp. 35-58-6
ACGCTCTATCTCTATTTCCCCAACAAGCAGGCGCTGTTCGAGGGCATCGTCACCCACGCGATCAGCCCGGCGCTCGCCGATGCCGCCGCCCTCCTGCCGCACTTCACCGGCTCCACCCGCGCTGGCATCATCGTGGCCAAGGCGGCGGCTGATACGGTCAAGCGGGTTTGTCAGGAGCTTGGCGGTAAATCCGCCAATATTTTGCTCCCCGATGTTGATTTAGACTCTGCGGTACGTGGTGGCATTGCCGCCTGCTTTATCAATTCCGGCCAGTCGTGCGACGCCGCCACCCGCATGCTGGTGCCGCGACATCTGCATGATGCCGCCCTGGCGATTGCCGCCGATGAGGCCAACAAGCAAATCACCGGCGACCCGCATGACCCCAACACCGTGCTCGGCCCGCTGGTCAGCCAAACCCAGTTCGACAAGGTGCAACGGCTGATCAAATCCGGCATCGATGAGGGGGCCACCCTGGCCGCTGGTGGCCTGGGCCGCCCCGCCGGGCTGAACAAGGGCTATTATGCCCGCCCCACGGTGTTCGGGAATGTCACCCGCACCATGACCATCGCGGTTGAGGAAATTTTTGGCCCGGTGCTCTCTATCCTGCCGTATGATTCGGTGGCGGAAGCCATCGAGATCGCCAACGACACCGTGTACGGGCTGGCGGCCTATATCCAGGGCAAGGACATGGCGCAGGTGCGCGAGGTGGCCGCCCAGATGCGAGCCGGCAGCGTGTACCTCAATTACCCGGACAGCGACTTCATCGCCCCGTTCGGCGGCTACAAACAATCTGGCAATGGCCGCGAATATGCTGATTTCGCGCTCAATGATTTCCTCGAGATCAAGGGTATTGTAGGGTATGGCGACTGACATGAAACCGTCACCTACAGCGCCTCATTGATGAGCTAAGGCGGCGGCAGAGATTTTTAGGAATGACCCGATGAAACTTTCCCGCCGCCACCTGCTCGCCAGTTCTGCCACCCTCACTGCAGGTGCTGCTTTGCCGCTGGCCCCGGCCGCCGCCGATGCCGCGCCTCTGAATTTTGTGCTGATCGGCGATTGGGGCCGCAAAGGCCATGATGACCAATCCAATGTGGCGGTGCAGATGGGCAAAACCGCCGCCGCCATCAACAGCCAGTTCACCATCTCATTGGGTGACAATTTCTATGAAAATGGCGTTGAGAGCGTCACCGACCCACACTGGCAAAAATCCTTCGAGCAGGTTTACACCGCGCCCTCACTACAATCGCCCTGGAAGATCATGCTGGGCAACCATGATTATCGCGGCAGCATCCAAGCGCAGTTTGACTATGCCAAACTGAGCCACCGCTGGCAGCTACCGGCCCGCTACTACCAGGAAACCCTGGCCCTGCCGGACGGCGGCAAGGCGGATGTGTTTTATCTCGACACCTCGCCCTTCATCAAAGCCTATATCGGCACCAGGGTTGATATTGCCGGCCAGGATACCGACGCGCAGTTGCATTGGCTGGATACCGCACTGGCCGCCTCCACCGCGCCCTGGAAGATCGTCATCGGCCACCACCCGATCTATACGGCGGTTACCGGCGACGACCATGACCAGCCAGATTTGATCGCGAGGCTCGACCCGATTTTACGCAAGCATGATGTGAAAATTTACATCAACGGCCATGACCATTGCTTCCAGGTGGTGAAGGTCAACGGCCTGACCTATGTCACCAACGGTTCCGGTTCTGAAACCTACGACCCCGGCGTTGCCAAGCGCGACGGTTTTGCCTCCGGCGCGCATGGTTTCATGACCATAGCCCTGACATCGCAGAAACTTGATTTTTCCCTCATCGATATGACCGGCAAGGTGCTATACGAAAACACGCTAACCAATACGTAACTACTGAGGGGAACTGCCGTGGTCATCGTCCATCATCTGAATAACTCGCGTTCGCAGCGCGTGATCTGGCTGCTGGAGGAGTTGGGCGTTCCCTATGAGGTCAAACGCTATGAGCGCGATGCCAAAACCATGCTGGCCCCGGCGGAATTGCGGGCGGTGCATCCGCTGGGTAAATCGCCGGTGATTACCGATGAGGGCAAAACCATCGCCGAGACTGGCGCGATTATGGAATACCTGATTGAGACCTATGGCCATGGCCGCCTGATCCCGGCGCGTGGTACACCAGAACGCCTGCGCTATACTTACTGGATGCATTATGCCGAAGGCTCGGCGATGCCGCTGTTGGTGATGAAGCTGGTGTTCGGCGCCATCCCGAAATCGCCACAACTTCCCTGGTTTATTAAGCCGGTGGCGCGTATGATCACGCAAGGGGTCACCAAATCCTATCTCGACCCGCAGATTAAAACCCACATCGCGTTCTGGGATGCCGAGCTTGGCGCAGC
>NCFD01000286.1 GCA_002281005.1 Acidocella sp. 35-58-6
CGGGCGGTGTTTTGTTGTGGAGCAAAATCATGACCGATATGTGGTTCAATGAAACGCTTTATCCTGCCTGGGGCCAGCGTTTTCGCGTGGTGCGCGAACTGGCGCGGGTGCGCAGCGATTTTCAGGATATTGCGATTTTCGAGACCGACTCGCATGGCCGGATGATGACGCTGGACGGGATTGTGCAGATCACCGAGCGCGATGAGTTTGTGTATCAGGAAATGCTGACGCATGTGCCGATGCTGGCACATGGTAGTGCGAAGAACGTGCTGATCATCGGCGCGGGTGACGGCGGGGTTTTGAAACATGTGCTGATGCACAAGGGCGTTGAGAAAGCGGTGATGGCGGAGATTGATGGCGAGGTGATCCGCCTCTCCAAGGAATTTTTGCCAAACATCGGCGCCGGCGCCTGGACCGACCCGCGCGCCGAGGTGATTGTAGGCGACGGGATTGATTATGTCCGCAAGGCACCTGATGCATCGTTCGACGTGATCATTGTGGACTCCACCGACCCCATCGGTGTGGGCGAGGTTTTGTTTACCGATGAGTTTTACAAAAACGCCGCGCGGATTCTCACCGACAAGGGTGTGATCGTGAACCAATGCGGTGTGCCGTTCATGCAGGCTGATGAACTGCGTGAAACCTCCGAACGTCGGGCGCAGTTTTTCCCTCATGTGACAGCCTATGTGGCCGCCGTGCCGACCTATGTGGGTGGTTACATGACACTGGGCTGGGCGGGCAAAGACCCAGCGCTTACCGCGCTGACGCCGGACGTGCTGAAGGCGCGGGCCGAAGCAGCGGGCATTGCCGGTAAGTCTGAGTATTGGACACCAGAAATCCACGCCGCTGCGTTCCATTTACCGCCTTACATCGCGCGGCACCTACCCAAATAAATCAACATAACGGTGCCAGGGCAATTGATTTGCCCTGACCCGCGATGGTGGCGATTTTGCCGCCTTCAGCGCTTGAGAGCATCACCATATCGCCAGGTGCCAGCAAATCAGCCGCGTCGGCAAAATAGCCCTCGCGGGTGGCTTGGGTGAGCGGGTCAGTCCCGGATTTATAGTGCCATAGGGTGAAGCCGTTGGCGTAAGCGAGGACCGACAGGTTGCGCAGCGTGAAAGCCATGATGGCTGTTCCTTTCCAAAAATTTGATAAAAGAGGGGGACCGGCCAATTAAGGCCGGTCCTTTAAGTTGTAGGTCGGGTTGGGGACTTCATCAGGCTGACGCACGCGCTGGGAGCGTAGCGTTGTAGGGTGCCAGACGGCGGGCGTAATCCGCCCGTGATTGCCATTTTGTTACCAGAGGTTGTATCAGCGGTCAAATGAGTTGCGGTTAAGTAGAACATAACAAGAACTTCTTAAGAAAATCCAGCCTGCTTGGCAAGCGAAAACGGACAAAATTCCTATTTATTCTTTACGGCCCGCGATAAATCGGGCAAACATCTGATTCTACGGTAAAAGTGAAGCTCATCCGATGCGGCATGATGATATCTGGCGGGCCATTGATACTTTAGCGGCAGAGCATGGGCTCTCACCGTCAGGGTTAGCGCGTAAGGCCGGGTTGGACCCAACCAGTTTTAACATTTCCAAACGCCGCACCAATGACGGTAAGGCGCGCTGGCCGTCTACCGAGAGCATCGCCAAGGTGCTGGCCGCTACCGGCACTGGTTTGACCAACTTTACCGCTTTAGTCACCGGCGCCCGCGCTTTGCCCGAGACCCGCAGCCGGGGCCGGAGTAAAATTCCGTTGATCGGGTTGGCGCAGGCTGGCAGTTCCGGGTTTTTTGATGACGGTGGCTATCCGGCTGGGGCTGGCTGGGACGAGGTCGAGTTGCCGACCACCGCCGATTTGAACGCTTATGCGCTGGCGGTAGCAGGAACCTCGATGGAGCCGGTGTACCGCGATGGTGATAGCATCATCGTCTCCCCCGCCGCCCCAGTGCGGGTGGGAGACCGGGTAGTGGCACGCAGCGCGGAAGGTGCTGTGATGGCCAAGCTACTCACCCGCCGCACCAGCAGTAAAATTGAACTTACCAGCCTGAACCCGGCATTTCCGGTGCTTAGTTTCGCTGTGAATGATATTGTGTGGATGCACCGGATCATCTGGGCCAGCCAATAGGCTGACAGGCGCACCAAGCCAGACGGTAGGCACTGCCAATTGCGCGACTCCGGTAAAATCGGACCAGCGGGCTAGCCGCCTGACATTACTCTCGAAGCCGTATTTCTATGACGTATTGGTGGTTTCTCGCGATTTAAGCGATCACCACCGCGTAGGCTGAGGTGTCTGGGTCAGATCACCCGAGTGAGCCGAGGC
>NCFD01000007.1 GCA_002281005.1 Acidocella sp. 35-58-6
AATCTAAACCCGACTTTTCGAGGGTGGCCCTTACAGGCCGCCTTTTTTATTGGAATTTTGCCATCGTGACCGAGAACCGCCCAACCCATACCGGCCTTGAAGGCCGCATTGCCGAGATCATCGCGCCGCGCCTGGAGGCGATGGGCTATGAGCTGGTGCGGGTGCAGGTGATGGGCAAGGAAACCCCCACCGTGCAGATTATGGCGGACCGGGCCGATGACGCGCCCTTTACGCTCGATGACTGCACCGAGGTGAGCCATCTGCTCTCGGCGGTGCTGGATGTCGAAGACCCGATCACCTCGGCCTGGACGCTGGAAGTGAGTTCGGCGGGGATTGACCGGCCATTAACACGGGTGAAGGACTGGAACCGCTATGCCGGCTATGAGGCCAAGGCGGAATTGAACGTGCCAGGCCCCGGTGGCCGCAAACGCTTCACCGGCGTGATCATTGCGGCGGATTCCGAAGTGGCGAAACTGAAGATCGAAACCGGCGAGATGATCGAACTGAAGCTCGCCGATATGCGTAAAGCCAAACTGGTGCTGACGGATGCGTTGATCGCGTTCTCAACAGCCCAGACTCCCATTGTAACGAATTAAAGAGCGAGACAAATCATGGACACCTCCGTATCCCGCCCGGAACTTCTGCTGGTTGCTGATGCTGTGGCACGCGAGAAACAGATCGAGCGTGACGATGTGCTGGAAGCGATGGAGCAGGCGATTCAAAAAGCCGGCCGCGCCAAGTATGGCCATGAGAAGGACATCCGCGCCACCATCGACCGTAAAACCGGCGACGTGCGGCTGTCGCGCTGGACCGAGATTGTGGAGGTGGTGGAAAATGAGGAAACCCAAATTCCTTATGCCATCTCACAGAAATTTGCGCCGGAAAAAGCGCTGGGTGAGTTTATCGTTGACCCACTGCCGCCGATCGATTTTGGCCGTATCGCCGCCCAGACCGCCAAGCAGGTGATCGTGCAGCGGGTGCGGGAATATGAGCGCACCAAGCAATATAACGAATTCAAAGACCGCGTCGGTGAGATTATCAACGGTGTGGTGAAGCGCACCGAGTATGGCAACCTGATGGTGGATCTGGGCCGTGCTGAAGCGTTACTGCGCCGCGATGAGACCATTCCGCGTGAGAATTTGCGCAACGGCGATCGCGTGCGGGCGTTTATTTACGATGTGCGCGAAGAACAGCGCGGCCCGCAGATTTTCCTCTCGCGCACGCATCCTGGCTTCCTTGCCAAGTTATTCGCGCAGGAAGTGCCGGAAATTTATGACGGCATCATCGAAATTAAAGCGGTGTCGCGTGACCCTGGTTCGCGCGCCAAAATGGCGGTGATTTCGCGTGACCAATCGATCGACCCGGTGGGCGCCTGCGTGGGTATGCGCGGCTCGCGTGTGCAGGCGGTGGTGGCGGAATTGCAGGGTGAAAAAATCGACATCATTCCGTGGTCGCCCAATGTGGCGACCTTTGTGGTGAACGCGCTGGCACCTGCGGAAGTTTCCAAAGTGGTGATGGACGAGGAAGCCGGGCGTGTTGAAGTGGTGGTGCCTGATAGCCAACTCTCATTGGCGATTGGCCGCCGTGGGCAGAATGTGCGTCTGGCCTCGCAACTGACGCGCTGGGATATTGATATTCTCACTGAAGCTGAAGAGAGCGAGCGTCGGCAGGAGGAATTCCGCCGCAAGACCGGGCTGTTTGTGGAAGCTTTGGATGTGGATGATGTGATCGCCGGCCTGTTGGTGGCGGAAGGTTTTGAAACGATTGAGGATTTGGCTATGACACCGCTTGACGAATTGGCTTCCATTGAAGGCTTTGATGAAAATGTCGCCGCTGAATTACAGCGCCGTGCAGAAGCCTCATTGGCGCGTGAAGCCACGGAACTGGAAGAAAAACGCATCGCCCTTGGGGTGTCGGATGAAGTGGCCGCGATCGAGGCGCTGAGTGCCAAGGATTTGATCGCGCTGGGCGAGAAGGGCGTGAAGTCGCTCGATGATCTGGCTGACCTTGCGGGCGATGAGCTGGTGGAGATCGTTGGTGCGGACGCGTTGAGCGAGGAGGCTGCCAACGAGATCATCATGGCGGCCCGCGCCCATTGGTTCGCTGACGAAGCCAAAGGGGAAGACGGCAACGCAGCCTGAACCGGACGAATTTGAAATTGATCTAGACGCAGAGCCCGAAACTGGGCCACTGCGCCGCTGTCTGGTGAGCCGCGACTCTGTGCCGCGGGATGAGGCGTTGCGGTTTGTGGTAGGGCCAGGGCAGAAAATTCTGTTCGACGTCGCTGCAACCCTGCCTGGGCGTGGACTATGGTTGAGTGCGAGGGCCGATGTGATACCATTGGCAATCAAGCGTGGGGTATTTTCCCGGGCGGCCAAGCAGCATGTTGATGTCCCGGCTGATCTGGCTGGGGTGGTTGAGGCGTTGCTGGTGCGGCGGATTACTGAGCTACTGGGTCTGGCAAGGCGCGGCGGCGGGGCCATTTCAGGGTTCGAGAAAGCCCGTGAGTGGTTGGTTGAAGGCAAGGCTGGTCTGGTGGTTCAGGCGAGCGATGGCAGTATTGAGGAGCGGGCGCGGTTTATCGGCGGTCGTGATGTGCCTGTTGTTACGCCGTTGGATGCACAACGGCTGGGTAAGGTTTTTGGGCGCGAACATGCGGTGCATGTGGTTGTAGCGGCCGGAAGACTGGCGAAGATGATTGAAGTGGATGCAAACCGGCTCGCAGGTGTTGCGGGGCGGCAGACAAGCGGGCACATAGCCCCCTCAATCGATGCGGCTGTGACGGGTGAGAGCCCTGGCACGGGTGGATTGAGCGAGACATAAGTGGCAACGCAATTTGCCGCTATATTAGAGATGGACCGAATTAGGCATGAGTGACGGCAACGACACGACTGAAACCAAAGGCAGGCTTTCGCTGCGCCCGGCGACCCGCACCGATGCGGGGCATACTGTGGATGCAGGCTCGGTCCGGCAGAGCTTCTCGCATGGCCGCTCGAAGGTTGTTCAGGTTGAGGTGCGCAAAAAACGCGGGTTAGCGCCGGGGGCCTCGCCCGCCACGCCAGCGCCTGCCACGCCGCCGGTTACGTTGTCATTATCACCGGCGGTGAAGTCGCCGGTTGCGAAGGCGGAGACAGCACCGGCAGTCACCCCGGCGGCGGCCCCGGCACCGGTACGTCCGGTAGCCCCCCGGCCTTCCGGCACGGCAGCGCCACGGGCGCTCACCGCCGCCGAGACCGCCACCCGCCAGCGGGTTTTGGCCGAGCAACAGCGGATTGCCGCGTTGCGTGAGGCCGAACGCCGCGAGCAGGAAAAAATCTCGATTCTCTCCGCGGCTGAGGAAGCCCGCCGCCGTGAGGAAGATGATAAACGCGAAGCCGAAATTGCCGCCAAAAAGGCTGCTGAAGAGGCGCTGCGTCCGAAGCCGGTGGAGCCGGTTAAGGTTGAGCCGGCGAAAGCCGATGCCGCCCCGGCCGCCACCCCTGCCACTACAGCGCCGGTGGCGCGAGCACCTGCCCCACGCCCGGCTCCGGGTGCCAGTGTGGCCGAAACGCTGCGCCTGAAGCCCGGCCAGCCGGTTGCCGATGACGATGAAGACGCCCCGCGCGGCGTGCGCCGCCCCAGCATGGCGGGAGCACCCAAGCGCGGTGCGCCCGTGGTGGCCCCGAAGAAAATTGGCGATGACCGCCGCCGCGCCGGTAAAATTGACGTGCAGGCCGCGTTGGAAGGCGAAGATGAGAAAGTCCGCAGCCTGGCCTCGGTGCGCCGCCAGCGTGAACGTGAACGCCGCCAGGCGGAATTGGAGCTACTGCGCTCGGATGGCGTGAAGGTGGTTCGTGAGGTGGTGCTGCCCGAGACCATTACCGTGCAGGAGCTGGCCAACCGCATGGCCGCGCGCGGCAATGAGGTGGTGAAGGCGCTGATGAAAATGGGCGTGATGGCCACCATCACCCAGGCGATCGATGCCGATACCGCTGAGCTTGTGGTGAGCGAGTTTGGCCATAAATCCCGCCGGGTGGCGGATAACGACGTCGAAATTGGCCTTGAAGGCGAAGAAGATGTCGATACTGATCTGCAAACCCGTCCGCCGGTTGTCACCATCATGGGCCATGTTGACCATGGCAAAACCAGCCTGCTGGATGCGTTGCGCCGCACCGACGTGGCAGCGGGTGAGGCCGGTGGCATCACCCAGCATATCGGCGCGTATCAGGTAAAACTGCATTCCGGTGCCCAGATTACGTTCATTGATACCCCGGGCCATGAGGCGTTTACCGCCATGCGGGCGCGTGGTGCGGGTGTGACCGATATCGTGGTGCTGGTGGTGGCCGCCGATGACGGCGTGATGCCGCAGACCATCGAGGCCATCAAACACGCCAAGGCGGCACATGTGCCGATGATCGTGGCGGTCAATAAAATTGACCGGCATGGCGCGGATGCCAACCGGGTGCGGCAGGAACTGCTGCAATATGAGGTTGTGGTTGAGGAAATGGGTGGCGAGACCCAAGATGTTGAGGTTTCGGCACTTAAGCATACCGGTCTCGATAAGCTTGAAGAAGCGATTTTGCTGCAGGCTGAAATTCTGGATTTACGCGCCAACCCTGATCGCTCAGCCGAAGGCACCGTGATCGAAAGCCGGTTGGACAAAGGCCGTGGCCCGGTGGCCACTGTGCTGGTGCAAAAAGGCACACTGCATCCGGGTGATATCGTGGTGGCCGGGGCCGAGTGGGGCCGCGTGCGTGCCATGCAGGATGACAAAGGCAAGGCCGTGCCAACGGCGGGTCCGTCCACGCCGGTTGAAATTCTCGGGCTTTCCGCAGCACCGGTTGCGGGCGAGCCGTTTGTGGTGGTGGAAAATGATTCGCGTGCCCGCGAGATCGTGGAGTTCCGCCAACGCAAGTTGCGCGAGCGTTCATCCGCAGCACTGACCGCTGGCCGTGGCACCATGGAAGAAATGCTGGCCCGGATCCAGGCCGGTGTGCAGAAGGAAGTCGCGGTGGTCATCAAGGCCGACGTGCAAGGCTCAGTGGAAGCCATACAGGTTGTGCTTGGCAAGCTTGGCAACGAAGAAGTGCGCGTGCGGGTTCTGCATGGCGCGGTCGGCCAGATTACCGAGAGCGATGTGCAGTTGGCCAAGGCCTCTGATGCAATCGTGATCGCGTTCAACGTGCGGGCCAATGCGCAGGCGCGGGATCTCGCGCATCGTGACGGCGTGGATATTCGCTACTACTCGATTATTTACGAAGTTGCTGATGACATCGAGAAGCTTGTGAAGGGCAAACTTGCCCCTGTGCATCGCGAGAAGTTCCTTGGTTATGCCGAAATCCGCCAGGTGTTCAACATTACCAAAACCGGCAAGGTGGCGGGTTGTTATGTCACCGAAGGTTTGGTCAAGCGCGGCTCCGGCGTGCGGTTGTTGCGTGATAACGTGGTCATTCATCAGGGTGAGCTTTCACAACTCAAGCGCTTCAAGGACGATGTGAAGGAAGTGGCCCGCGGCTACGAGTGTGGCTTGTCCTTCGCTGGGTTCCAGGACTTGCAGGTGGGTGACGTGGTTGAGTGCTATGAAACCGAAATCGTTGCGGCCTGACCATATTTGCGCGATTGACTCATGTTTCATGAAAAAGTCTGAGGCTTTTTCATGAAACGCTCGAACACGAGCGGCCCGTCGCAGCGCCAGCTCCGCGTGGCTGAGGAAATTCGCCATGCGCTGGCGGATATTTTTTTGCGCACCGAGTTTCATGACGCCATGTTGGCGAAGGTACACCTGACGATTTCCGAAGTGCGGATGTCGCCGGATTTGAAACACGCGATGGTGTTTTGCACTCAGCTTGGCAATAAGGATGTCACGCCGCTGCTGCCATCGCTGAAGCGCGTCTCGCCGTTTTTGCGTAGCCAGATCGCCCCGCGCCTGGGGTTACGGGTAACGCCGGAGTTGAAGTTTCTGCCCGACGAGGCGCTGGAAGAAGCCACTAAAATTAACAAGTTGCTGCATACACCTGAAGTTTTGCGGGATTTGGAAAAATAAGGTTATAGCCGTAATGACGGGTGGCCGACGGCGTGACTGAAATTCTTAACCGCACTGATCGGGATATCGCGCACGCTGCGGCGTTGCTGGCGGCCGGTGGATTGGTCGCCTTCGGCACTGAGACGGTTTACGGCCTGGGCGCTGATGCCACCAATGCCAAAGCCGTGGCGGCAATTTTTGAGGCTAAAGGCAGGCCGCATTTCAATCCTCTGATCTGCCATTATGAGAATGAGGACGCCGTGTTTGCGCATGTCGAAGCCAGTGCCGTGGCGCGGCGCCTGGCTGATACATTCTGGCCGGGGCCGCTGACGCTGGTGTTGCCCCGGCGCATTACCTGCCCGGTGGCATTACTGGCCGGAGCCGGGTTGGAAACTTTGGCGGTGCGGGTGCCGGCGCATCCGGTGGCACAGCGCTTGATCGCCGCTCTGGGCCGCCCCATTGCGGCACCTTCGGCCAATCGCTCCGGCGGTGTCAGCCCAACCAGTGTTACGCATGTCATGGCGGGGCTGGGTGGGCGGATTGCGGCGGTCATTGAGTCTGGCCCCTGCCGGGTTGGGGTGGAATCAACGGTGCTGGACTTGAGCGGCCCAGCCCCATTTTTATTGCGGCCCGGTGGCGTCAGCCTGGAGTCCCTGGAAGCTGCCATTGGCCCGGTTGGGCGCGGTGTCATCCCGGGGCAGGCCGAACAGGCCCGTACCCTGCGCTCGCCCGGCCTGCTGGTCTCGCATTATGCGCCAACCCTGCCGCTGCGGATGAATGCCACGGCGGTGGCGGATGATGAAGCCTTGCTAGCGTTCGGGCCGCCTTTGGCCGAAGCCGGTCTGGTGTTTCAGTTATCGGCGGATGGAAATCTCAATGAGGCGGCGGCGCGGTTGTTCGAGGGGCTGCACTGGCTGGACGCACAGGCGTCCGCCGATGGTTTGCGGAAAATTGCGGCGATGGCAGTGCCGGCGCACGGCCTGGGCCTCGCGATTAACGACCGGCTGAGCCGGGCCGCAGCGCCGCGCGCGTAAAGCCTCAGCCCTTGCCTTGCCTTTGCCACACCAGACGGCCAAAACCCTAACTACATGCAGCGTCCGCTCACCATCAACCGCATCGACCGGTATATATTTACCCAATTGTCGCTCGCCTTGGTGCTGGTGACAGCGGGGCTGGTGGCGTTGATCTGGCTGACGCAGTCGCTGCGCTTCATCCAAATCATCGTAAACCGCGGGCTGTCGCCGTTTGTGTTCATCAAGCTCACAGCCCTTCTGGTGCCAAGCTTTGTGGCCACCATTTTGCCGATCACCTGCTTCATCGTGGTGGTGTTTGTGTATGCCAAACTCTCCGGGGACCGCGAGTTGACGGTGATGCGGGCGGCCGGAATGTCGGATTTAGCGCTGGCACGCCCGGCCTTGAGCATGGCCGTGCTGGTGATGCTAATTTGTTATTATTTAAATATTTTTCTGGTTCCGGCGGCGCTCAATTCCTTCCGGACCTACCAATATGAAATTCGCAACCAAATTGCGGCGTTCCTGCTGGAGCCGGGGGTTTTTACACCGGTTTCGCAGGGTGTGACAGTTTATGTGCAATCACGCGGCTCGGATAACAGCCTGAAGGGCATATTAATTGAGGACTCGCGGGTTCAATCATCGCCAGCCACCATTCTGGCGCGAACCGGCCAACTGGTGATGGCCCCGCAAGGGCCGATGGTGATTTTGCAGGATGGCTCGCGTCAGCAGGTGGACGCCAAAACCGGCCGGCTGGATGTTCTTACTTTCGCCCGCAACGACATCAGCCTTGCGCAGTCGGCCAAAGCCTCGGTGCTGGATGATACCGATTCCGCGGCGGCCTCGTTGCTGGACCTGTTTCATCCAAGGGTGACCCTAACGCCGCCGGAGCGCGCCAAATGGCTGGTGGAGGCGCAGCGCCGGTTGTCCGCACCGTTGACGACGCTGGGGTTCACCATCATTGGGCTGTTGGCCGTATTGGGGGGGGCGTTTCGTCGGCATGGCGGCGTGGTCCGCCCGCTGGCTGCGGTAGCGGCCGTCACGCTGCTGGTCGCGCTCGACCTGGGGATCAATAATTTTGCTGCCCGAAACCTGGATTTGCTACCGTTAATATGGGTCGCGGTGCTGGCACCGGGCGTGGTGGCGGCGGTTTTATTGTTCATGCCGCATCGCTTCAAAGTGCGCGGCCTATGATCTCGGTTCCGTTCACGATTTCAATGTATTTTGGCCGACAGTTTTTCAACGCGGTTCTGATGATGCTGGCGGCATTGACCGCGCTGGTGTCGTTGTTTGATTTCCTGGAATTGCTGCGAGAATCCGCCAGCGCCCCGGCGGCTACGTTTGGTATTATTGTTGAGATGGAAATTCTGCGCAGCCCCTGGATGCTGATGCAGATTTTACCGTTTTCGGTGCTGCTGGGCGGCATTTATTCGTTCTGGCGGCTCACCCGGTCATCCGAACTGGTGGTGGCGCGGGCTGCGGGGGTTTCGGTCTGGCAGTTTTTGGCGGTGCCGGTGCTGTTGGCCACCCTGTTGGGCCTGACAGGTATGGGCATCATCAGCCCGATATCGGCGTTGATGTATGGCCGGGCGGAGACGCTTTACGATGCGTATCTCAAGGTGGGCGGTGGACCGCTGTCGGTTACTGGGGGTGAGCTTTGGGTGCGGCAGGCTGACCGCGGCCTGGCCCCCAACGGTATCGCGGTGCTGCACGCCGCCGATGTGCGCCTGCATGATGATGAGTTACAGACCGACGATGTCTCGGTGCTACGGTTGAGCGGTGATACCTCGCTGCTGCAACGGCTGGAGGCCAAACATGCCACCTTGGTGGATGGTTCATGGGATTTGTTCGACGTCTCGATCCTGCAGCCCGGCGCGCCGCCGGTTAAACAGGCGGAATTGCTGTTCCCAACGGATTTAACGGTGCACCGAGTACAGGAGAGTTTTGCCAGCCCGAATTCATTGTCGTTCTGGGCGTTGCCCAGCTTTATCGCGCTCTTGAAGCGCTCAGGGTTTTCACCCATCCAGCACGAGTTGGCGTTTCAGGCGCTACTGGCTTTGCCACTTTTATGTGCCACCATGGCCCTGGTTGCGGCCGGGTTCTCGATGCGCCCGTCGCGCCGGGGCGGGGCGACCCGGATGCTGGTGAGCGGTGTGGCTTGCGGTTTTGCGCTGTTCATGGTCTCCGAGGTGGCGGACCAGTTTGGAACCTCTGGCGCAGTGCCGGTGGTGCTGGCGGCCTGGGCGCCGGCGGTTGCGGGCTTGCTGCTTGCGGTGGCGTTGTTGTTACATCTGGAAGATGGTTGAGTACATGAAGGGTCGCGGCATCAACGTTTCAACCATTCCCGCCTTAAGCTTGGTTTTGGCAGGCTTGCTCAATTTTGCAGCCCCCGCGCATGCGCAGATATCCGCCCTCGAGTCACCGGCTCCGGCGTCCAGCGACAATAACGCGCCGGTTAGTTTTCTGGCGGATCAGGTCAGCTACAATAAAACCAGCACATTGGTGACCGCGACCGGCCATGTGAAGGCGGTGCAAAATGGCCAGACCCTGTATGCCGACAAGGTGGTCATCAACCGCACCACCGATGAGGCGACCGCGACCGGCCATGTGGTTTTGCTGGAGCCCAATGGTGAGAGCGTGTTTGCCGACCATGCGGTGCTCACCAAGGGCATGAAGAATGCCGTGATGGAAGGCGTTGCGGCCAGATTGGCCGAGAATGGCCGGCTGATCGCCAATGGCGCCACCCGGACCGATGCCAAGCTCGAGGACATGGTGAAGGTGGTTTATTCTGCCTGTAATCTATGTATTTCAGACCCCACCGCCCCGCCGCTCTGGCAAATCAAGGCAACGTCGGTCACCCGCGACCTTGAGCACCAGACGCTGGAATACTGGAATGCCGTGATGGAAATTCATGGCATACCGATATTTTACATCCCCTATATGACGCAGCCCGACCCTTCAGTGAAACGCCGCAGCGGGTTCCTTATCCCATCGCTCGGCACTAACTCACGGCTCGGATTTTTCACTGAAATTCCGTATTTTCTGGTGCTGGATCGTTCGTCTGACGTCGTGATCACCCCGCTGCTTGCCACCAAAAACGGCCCATCCCTCGATGCCAAATACCGCCGTGACTTCAATAACGGCGTGCTGCATATCGACGCCGAGGGGGGCTTTGCCAACGATCATTTCGGTAACGCGATTTTCTCCGACGGCACTTTTGACCTCAATGAGAATTGGCGGGCTGGTTTTACCTATAACCATGCCTCAAACCCCACGTATCTCGACGATTTTCATATTTTACCGAACGCCGCTGAACTGACGAGTAATGTGTATCTGGAGGGGTTCGGGGCTGGCTCGTATGCCCGGTTGGATGCTGAGACGTATCAGGGCCTGGTGGCCAGCGTAGCCCAGAATACCCTGCCCATTGTCGCCCCACATGCGCAGTACGCCTTTGTCTCGAATCCGGACCCGTGGCTGAATGGCCGGTTCTCGCTGAGCGTTGATGCGTTTAATGTGTTTCGTAATGTTGGCACCAACACGCGCCGCGCTTCGCTCATTGCCGGGTATAATGTGCCGTTCAATGGGCCGTTTGGACAGATCTGGACCGCCCGGGTCTCACTGGTGTCGGCGACGTACAGCGCGACGCATCTCTACCAGCAGCCAAATTTCTCAACCGCTGACAACGTGATCAGCACCAGCCGCGCTGAGCCCTATGGGGCGCTGTTCATGCGGTGGCCGTTTGTTCGCGCGGCCGGCCGTTATGGCAGCCAAATCCTTGAACCCGAGGTGCAGTTTGTGGCGGCCCCGGTGGTTGGCACCAGCGAGAACTACCGGATCCCGAACGAGGATAGTCTCGACCTCGAATACTCTGATGCAAATTTATTCGACCTCAATCGCTATCCAGGGATCGATAGGCTGGATGGCGGGGAGCGGGTGGATTACGCCCTGCACGGCGCATGGTATTTGCCGCAAGGCTCGATGATTGATGCGTTGATTGGTCAATCCTATCGTTTTCACAAGGATAACGTGTATTTGCGGGGCTCCGGCCTGACCGGCAATATCTCTGATATCGTCGCCCGCGCGACCATCATTCCAACCAAATATCTGAACCTGACCTACCGGACCCGGCTGGACCATAACAACCTGACGCCGCGGATGATCGATGCGACCGCAACGCTGGGGAACAAGCCATTCAGCGTCACCGGCGGCTATTTATACACCAGCACGAACCCCTATGCTTTGTATGGTCAATCGACCATTCCGGCCTCGTACTTTGTTGGTCGCCGTGAGATCACCGCCGGCTTTACCACCGCTTATGACGGCTGGTCGGTGTCAGCGAATGCGGAACGAAACATCCAGACCGGCCGTTTTGATGCCATTAATGCCAAGCTGGGTTGGGAAAATGAATGTTCGGCGGTTAATATGATTTTTTATCGGCGGTTCACCTCGTTCAACCTCGACAAGGGTGATACGGTGCTGCTGATACAAATTACTTTCAAAACTCTCGGCAACGTTGGATTTAGCGCCCTATGAAACAGATGTCTCTCGGCCCGGTTGCGGTTATTTTGGCGGGTGTGGTGTGCCTTTCGGCCGGGGCGGTACGGCCGGCCGCTGCCCAGGAGGCGAATATCGCCGCGGTGGTGAATGGGCAGGTGATTACCAACGCCGACGTGGACAACCGCGCTATGCTGCTGGCGCTCTCCACTGGCATGAAGCCGACCCCGGATGTTCTGAACCGGCTGAAGCCGCAGATTACCCAGCAACTGATCGACCAAACCCTGCAAATGCAGGAAATCAGCAAGCTGAAGGTGAATGTGCCGGAAGCCGATATCGCCACCGCCATTGGCCGAATTGAGCAAGGCAATAACCTGCCGCCGGGCGGGCTGAAGGCCAGAATGGCGGCCTCAGGCGTGGCGTTCTCAACCTTGGTCGCCCAGATTCGTACCGAGCTTGGCTGGCAGGCCGTGCTGCATCAAGTTCTGGGGGGGGAGTTGCAGCCAACCAAAGGTGACATCGAGGCCGAAAAAACCGCTTTGAAAGCCGAGATCGGCACCACCCAATACCATTTGGGCGAGATTTTTATTCCCGTATCAGACCCCGCCAACGATGCCGCGGCCAAAAACTTTGCCGCGACGGTGATCGCGCAACTGCGCAGCGGGGCTCCCTTCCCGGTGGTGGCTGCGCAGTTCAGCCAGTCGCCGACAGCGCTGCAAGGCGGCGATATGGGGTTTTTGCCGCTGAGCGAGCTTGACCCGAACGTAGCGGCGGTGGTGACCTCAATGCCGGTGGGCGCCATCAGCAACCCCATCCGGGTCCCGGGCGGTTATGATATCGTGCAGATGGAAGGCTCTCATGTGGTGGGTACCAGCACCCAGACCATGCTCTCCATGCGGCAGGTGTTTGTGCCCTACCCGACCCCGATCACCAATGGTCAGGTGGGCCCCGCACAGGCGGCAGTGATCAGTAAGTTGGTTGATGCGGCTAAAAATGCCCATAGCTGCGCCGACATGGAGGCGCTCAACACGACCTTCGGTAAGGTTCACCCGGCCGACCCCGGGCCGGTTAACCTCGCCAGCGTGACACCGCCGAACTTCCAGCAAATGCTGTCGTCCATTCCGGAAAATAAAGTCAGCCCGCCGTTGGTGGCGCAGGATGGGGTGACCATTGTGATGGTATGTTCGCGTCAGAATGTGGCATCGAGCCTGCCCTCGGATGATCAGATCACCAACGTGATCATCGACCGCCGGGTGCAGATGGAATCCCAGCAGTTGCTGGATAGTTTGAAGCATCAGTCGGTGATTACCCAAAACTAAAGCCGCCGCTTCACTTCCCCGATGCTGCTGCCCATATAGGGGGGATAGCATTGGGGGATGAGCCGCTATGATTATTCATTACAAGGTCGTTGCACATGACGGCGGCTGGGCCTACCGGCTCGGCGAGGTGTTTTCCGAGACGTACCCAACCCACCAGGCCGCACTGAAGGCCGCGAAGCGGGTAGCCCGCGAGCAGCACGTGCCGGGCGAGACACGCTATATCCAATACCAGAATGAGGCGGGTGAGTGGGTGACGGAACTATCGCATAGTTTGGACACGCCGGAGGCGGAGGTGGAGGGATAGGACCGTATCTCCAGGTGTAAGTCTT